>JAQTVS010000032.1 GCA_028706735.1 Thiomonas sp. | reverse complement strand
TCAGCGCATGGCAATGCGCAGAAAAAGAAGATGATTGGGATGACATTTGCATCAGGACACACGGGCTGCCGCGACTTTGGGCGAAAATTTCAACAATGTCGTCTATTGTCCATTCCCTGCGCAGCCAAGTGCCAGCGCTCAAACCCGGCCAGCGCGTCAGCTGGCCGCTGCCCACCGGCAGTGCTGATGCGCTGCTGCTCGCCGAACTGTGCACGCCCAGGAGCGAGGGGGGTGATGGCGGCCCCTGGCTCATTGTCACCGCCGAGGCCGCCGACGCCCAGCGCCTGCTCGACGAACTGCGCTGGTTTGCCCCCGCGCTGCGCGTCGGCCTGCTGCCCGACTGGGAAACACTGCCCTACGACAGCTTCTCGCCGCACCAGGACCTGATCTCTGAACGCCTGGCCACGCTCTGGGCCATCCACAACCAGCAGATCGACGTGGTTCTCGCTCCGGCCAACACCGCCATCCAGCGGCTGGCTCCGGCGGAGTTTCTAGCCGCCTACACCTTCGACTTCCGCCAGGGCGAGGCGCTGAACGAAGCGGCGCTGCGTGCCCAGCTCGTTCTTGCCGGCTACAACCACGTCAGCCAGGTGATGGCCCCGGGCGAGTATGCGGTGCGCGGCGGACTGATCGACCTGCATCCCATGGGTTCGCCCGTGCCCTACCGCGTCGATCTGTTCGGCGACACCATCGACTCCATCCAGGCCTTCGACCCCGACACCCAGCGCAGCCTCTACCCGGTCAAGGACGTGCGTCTGCTGCCCGGCCGCGAGTTCCCGCTCGACGACGCGGCGCAGAAGCGCTTCCGCGCCCGCTGGCGCGAGGTGTTCGAGGGCGATCCCAGCCGCAGCCCGCTCTACAAGGACATGGGAAGCGGCGTGGCCGGTCCCGGCATCGAGTACTACCTGCCGCTGTTTTTCGAGCACACCGCCACTCTGCCCGACTATCTCGGCGAACACGCTCGCGTGGTGCTGCATGGCGACATTTCCACCGCGATCCAGAAGTTCTGGACCGATACGCAGGAGCGCCACCGCCTGTTGCGCCACGACCCGGAGCGCCCCGCACTCCCCCCCGATCAGCTTTTCCTCGGCGAAGAGGCGTTTTTTACCCGCATCAAGCCCTACGCCCAGCTTGCGCTGCGCGCCAAGGCCGATGCGCCGCAGACCGACAAACCGTCCAGCGCGGATCTACCCGACATCAGCGCCGACCGCCGCGCCACCCGCCCGCTGGCGCGCCTGGCCCAATGGCTCGACGATGGCCGCCCGCAACACCGGCGCGCGCTGCTGCTGGCCGAATCCGCCGGGCGCCGCGAAACCCTGCGCGAACTGCTGCAAGAGTCCGGGCTGTCGGCTCAGCCCGCCGAGAGCTGGGAGGAATTCGTGCAGGGCACGACCGGCTTCGCCCTGGCCGTCGGGCCGCTGGCGCGCGGCTTCTCGCTGCCGGCCGACCGGCTGGCCGTGCTCACCGAAACCGAGCTGTTCGCCCTCAACCCGGCCCAGCGCAGGCGCCGCAAGCAAGAGCAGGCCAGCAATGTCGATGCGCTGATCCACGACCTCGCCGAGCTGCAGCCCGGCGACCCGGTGGTGCATGCCAACCACGGCATCGGCCGCTTTCAGGGTCTGGCCGAACTTGATCTGGGCGACGGCCCCGCGGAGTTTCTGCATCTGGTCTATGCGAACGATGCGGCGCTGTATGTGCCCGTGTCACAACTGCATCTCATCGGCCGCTACAGCGGTGCGGCGCAGGAAGACGCTCCGCTGCACACCCTCGGCTCGGGCCAGTGGGACAAGGCCAGGCGCAAAGCCGCCGAGCAGGTGCGCGACGCAGCAGCCGAACTGCTCAACATCTACGCCCGCCGCGCCGCGCATCAGGGCCACGCCTTCCGCTATAACGCGCAGGACTATGAAGCCTTCGCCGCGAGTTTCGGCTTCGAGGAAACGCCCGATCAGGCCGCGGCCATCCATGCAGTGGTGCAGGACATGATCTCCCCCAAACCGATGGACCGCCTGGTCTGCGGCGACGTCGGCTTCGGCAAGACCGAGGTGGCCTTGCGCGCCGCGTTCGTGGCGGTGATGGGCGGCAAGCAGGTGGCCGTGCTCGCGCCCACCACCCTGCTCGCCGAGCAGCACTGCGAAACCTTCCGCAACCGCTTCGCCGACTGGCCGGTGCGCATCGCCGAGATGTCGCGCTTTCGCAGCACCAAAGAAATCAACGCCGCGCTCGACGGCCTGGCCCGCGGCACGGTGGACATCGTCATCGGCACCCACAAACTGCTGTCGCCCACGGTCAAGTTCGACCGGCTTGGACTGGTCATCGTGGACGAGGAGCACCGCTTCGGCGTGCGCCACAAAGAGGCGCTCAAGGCCATGCGCGCCTCGGTTGATCTGCTCACCCTCACCGCCACACCCATTCCACGCACGCTCGGCATGGCGCTCGAAGGGCTGCGCGATCTGAGCGTCATCGCCACCGCGCCGCAAAAGCGGCTGGCGATCAAGACCTTCGTGCGCAGCGAAAGCGGCGCCGTCATGCGCGAGGCCATCCTGCGCGAAATCAAGCGTGGCGGTCAGGTGTACTTCCTACACAACGAAGTCGAGACCATCGAAAACCGCCGGCGTCAGCTTGAAGAACTGGCGCCCGAAGCGCGCATCGAGATCGCCCACGGCCAGATGCACGAGCGCGACCTGGAGCGGGTGATGCGCGACTTCCACGCCCAGCGCTTCAACATTCTGCTGTGCACCACCATCATCGAGACGGGCATCGACGTGCCCAGCGCCAACACCATCGTCATGGCGCGGGCCGACAAGTTCGGCCTGGCGCAGCTCCACCAGTTGCGCGGCCGCGTCGGGCGCTCGCATCACCAGGCCTACGCCTATCTGCTGGTGCCCGATGTGCAGAGCCTGACCAAGCAGGCCAGCCAGCGGCTCGAAGCCATTCAACAGATGGAAGAACTGGGCTCGGGCTTCTACCTCGCCATGCACGACCTGGAGATTCGCGGCGCCGGCGAGGTGCTGGGCGAGCAGCAATCCGGCAATATACAGGAGATCGGCTTCCAGCTCTACAACGACATGCTGAGCGAGGCCGTGAAGGCGCTGCGCGCAGGCCGCGAGCCCGACCTGCTCAACCCGCTGGGCGTGACCACGGAGATCAATCTGCATGTGCCCGCCCTGCTGCCGAACGACTATTGCGGCGATGTGCATGCCCGGCTCTCGCTCTACAAGCGCCTGGCCAGCGCCACCACCAGCGCCCAGCTCGACAGCGTGGCCGAGGAAATCGTCGATCGCTTCGGCCGCCTGCCGCCGCCCGCGCAGGCGCTGGTGGACACGCACCGCCTGCGGCTGATCGCGCAGAGCTACGGCATCACCAAGATCGACGCGGCCGAAGAAGTGGCCATCCTGCACTTCCGCAAGGACGCCCCGGTGGACGCCGCCCGCATCATCGACCTCATCCAGAAGAACCGGCACATCAAGCTCACCGGCAACGACCGCCTGCGCATCGAACGCCCCACCAAAGACGCCACGCAGCGCGCCCAGCTCATCCGCGACACGCTCAAGCAACTCGGCGCACCCCGGGCCGAGGTGGCGATTGCCTGATGCGCTGGCGTAAAGTCCGGCGCAAACCTCCCAACAACCTCCTTGCACGCGCACACACCATGCACCACCTCGTCATTCAGCGCCACACCGCCCCGCTCTCCCAGGACTACCTCGACCATCTCTGCCACATCGCTGCGCCGATCAGCCTGGAAAAATTTGCCGACGACCACGGCCCCAACCGCGGCCACAACGGGGCTCGGCTGCGCGACATCCGCAGCGCCGGCCCCGGCATGCGCCGCACTCTCGACAGCTACTGCCGCGAGCACCACATCGACTGGGCCATCGTGCCCGCCGGGCTGCATCTGGGCGACTTCAAGCTGCTGGCGATGGACATGGACTCGACGCTGATCAACATCGAGACCGTCGATGAAATCGGCGCCGCCGTGGGCAAGAAAGACGAGATCGCCGCCATCACCGCGGCCGCCATGCGCGGCGAGATCGCCGACTACGCCACCAGCCTGCGCCAGCGCGTCGCCCTGCTCGGCGGCGTGCCGCTCGCCGCGCTCGACACGCTCTACACCGACACCCTGCGCCTGAACCCCGGCGCCGAAGCCCTGCTGTCCGCCGCCAAGGCCGCCGGACTGAAGACTCAGCTCGTCACCGGCGGCTTCACCCACTTCACCGACCGGCTGAAACAGCGCCTGGGCTTCGACCGCGTGGCCGCCAACGTGCTGGGCGTGAAAGGCGAGGCGCTCGACGGCACACTCATCGGCCCCGTCGTTGACGGCGAAGCCAAGAAAAAAGCCGTGCTCGACTTCTGCAACGATCTGGGCTGCGACCCCGGCGAAGTGCTGGTCATCGGCGACGGCGCCAACGACCTGCCCATGATGCACGCGGTGGGCTTCAGCGTGGCTTACCACGCCAAACCCAGGGTGCGCGAAGCCGCCACCGCCGCCATCGACTTTGGCGCCCTCGACAGCCTGCTGCACTGGTTCGAATAAAGGCAACGCGGCCCAGGCTCCGCGCGAGAACCTGGGCCGCTCGCCTTGCTCCGCTTACGGCAAGGTCGCCGGATACTGCGAACCCGCCATCGCCCCCACGGCCGCGCCCAGCGCCGCCGCCGCCGTCTTCCCATTGCCGTGGCCGAAGCGTGAACCCACCAGCCCACCGACCACCCCGCCGATCACCGTGCCCGGCGTGATCTGCGTGGCATAGGGATTGGCCGCATTCGACCCCACCACCGCGCCCAGCGCCGCCCCGGTGGCCGCCATGGCCGTGCGGCCGTTGCCCGCCCCGAAGCGCGAACCGATCAGCCCGCCCGCCACCGCCCCCAGCGCAGCCCCCGGCAGTGCCGATTGCGGAGCCGGTGCGTAGCCAGGTTGTTGTGGGTAGCCCGGCTGCGGGGCATAGGCAGGCTGTTGAACATAGGCCGGTTGCTGCACATACTCAGGCGGCGCCGACGCATACCCTCCGGCATACCCCGGCTGGGCATATGGCGCGTAGCTTGGCTGCTGCGCAGGCGCATACGCCGTGGAATACGAGGGCGGCACGACGGCGCAACCGCCCAGTAAGGACAACAACACAGCGCCGCCCAACAAACCAGCACGCCGAATCATGAGGTCTCTCCTTTGAACTGTAGACATTGATCCGACAACGCGAACCGCCCAGACTTTGACGACAGGCGGTGACGAAACCTGCGAGATTGGTCCTGCGAAGTTGTAACGGCGGTTGTCGTCTGTTTGATTTCTCCGGCATCATTGGAATATCAAGTCGGCGAGTAAAAATTCGCCACATCGGAATCCTATACCGTCAGAAAAATGCCGCTGATTAGGCCAATCGCGCATGCCGCCAAGAACTCCAACGATCAATGGCGAGAGCCGCATGACCTCGAAGCCCACCTTGTCAATGTCGCTTCGTTGTCAGCCCAGCATGCGGCAATGTATGGCGCAGACTGGGCGCGTCTCGCCGGGCAGTGGCACGACCTCGGCAAATACCGCGCACGTTTTCAGAACTACATCCGCCAGGTCAGCGGCTTTGAGGCCGATGCCCATATCAAGGGCGAGGCGGGCAAGGCACCGCATTCCACTGCCGGGGCCATGCTGGCCATTGATCGGTTCGGAACCGCGGGTCGCGTGCTCGCTTATCTCATCGCAGGGCACCACGCCGGCCTAGCGGACTGGTTCGGCGGGCTTGACGCGCGGCTCGATGATCCAAAAAGCCGCGCCGAACTCGACGAATCGCTGGCCCAAAGCCCGCCCGCCAAGCTGCTCGACTCGGACAGCTTCAAACCCAGCCTGCGTGATATCCCCGGCGGCAAGGATGGCTTCGCGCTGTGGGTGCGCATGCAGTTCTCGGCACTGGTCGATGCAGATTTTCTCGATACCGAGAGCTACATGGACCCCGAAAAATTCGCTCGCCGCAACACCTGGCCTGCACTCGACGAGTTGGCCGCAAAGTTCGACGCGCACATGGCGAATTTAGCCACCAGCGTTCCTCCCAGCCCCGTCAATCAGTTGCGAGCCGTCATCCTCCACCAATGTTGTCAGGCCGCCGCGCTCGAACCGGGCCTGTTCTCGCTGACCGTGCCAACCGGCGGCGGCAAAACGCTCTCCGGCATGGCTTTCGCGCTAAAGCACGCACGCCGCCACGGCAAGCGCCGGGTCATCCACGTCATCCCATACACCAGCATCATCGAGCAGACTGCCGATGTGTTCCGTGGCATCTTCGGCGAGGCGGTCATTGAGCACCACAGCAACGCCGAATCCGCGCCGGATCAGGAAAGCTCAGCTTCGCGGCTCGCCTGTGAAAACTGGGACGCACCTGTCATCGTCACCACCAACGTGCAATTCTTCGAATCGCTTTTCGCGTCCCGCACCTCGCGCTGTCGCAAGCTTCACAATCTCGTCGATTCGGTCGTCATCCTCGACGAAGCGCAACTCCTGCCACCCGGGTTCCTGCAACCCATCCTTGACGTATTGAACCTTCTCACGCACCACTATGGCGTGACCGTCGTGCTCTCCACCGCAACGCAGCCCGCACTGTCCACTCGCGAATACTTCGACGCACGGCAGAACCTGCGCGGTCTCGACAATGTGCGCGAAATCATTCGCGACCCCGACGTGCTCTACGCCCAGTTGGAGCGTGTGAGCGTTCGTCTTCCTCCCGACTGGCAGCAGACGGTCGATTGGCCCACCCTGGCCGCGGAACTCACTCAGCGAGAAAGCGTGCTCGCCATCGTTAACACCCGCAAGGATGCACGTGCTCTCTGGCAGCAAATGCCTGAAGGCACCCTGCACCTTTCTGCACTGATGTGTGGTGCGCACCGGTCGAAAGCCATCCTCGACATCAAGGCCCGCCTCAAAGCGGGTAGGCCCACCCGCGTCATCAGCACCCAGCTTGTCGAAGCCGGCGTCGATCTGGACTTCCCCGTGGTCTACCGCGCGCTCGCCGGGCTCGATTCCATTGCCCAAGCGGCAGGGCGCTGCAACCGTGAAGGTCGACTCGAGGGGAAAGGGGAAGTGGTCGTATTCGTGCCGCCCAAACCCGCACCGCCGGGGCTGTTGCTCAAAGGCGAAAACGCCTGCCGCAGCGTGTTGCACGGCGTGACCGATCAGCCCTTGTCGCGCAAGCGCTTCGCCCAGTATTTCGAGCACCTTTACTTTGACTGCGCTTTGGACGAACACGGAGTCTGCGATTTGCTTGCCATCGATGGGCGGGAACTGGCCGTGAGTTTCCGCACCGCCGCTGACAAGTTCCGCTTGATCGACGACGAAGACAACGCGCCCATCGTCGTGCGGTACAACGACGACTCAGACGTTCTGCTCAATACCCTGCGCAAGCAGGGGCCGGAACGCTGGCTGATGCGCAAGCTGCAGCGTCATACGGTCAATCTGCCGCGCAGGCAAGTCGAGCAGTTGCGCAACCTTGGCGATGTGGAAGAACTCATTCCCGGGCTGTTCGTCCAGGTGAACGATATTCTGTACGACCCAGTGCTCGGCTTGCTGACCGACGGCGCGCCAACCCGCCCGACGCTGATTGCCTGACGGAGACCCCATGAAACGATTCTGCCTCGAACTCTCCGGCCCCTGGGCCTGTTTCACCCGCCCGGAAATGAAGGTCGAGCGCGTGAGTTACGACGTGATGACGCCGTCCGCCGCCCGCGCCTGTTTCGAGGCCATCCTGTGGAAACCGGCGATACGCTGGCATGTCCGCCGCATCGAAGTGCTCAAGCCCATCCGCTGGATCAACCTGCGGCGCAATGAGGTCGCCAGCGTCGTCTCCACGCGCAATACCGAGACTGCAATGAAGGTGGGACACGGCGATCTTGCTCTCTACATCGAGGACGATCGTCAACAACGCGCCGGGCTCTTCCTCCGCGACGTTGCGTACCGCGTGCATGCCGATCTGGAATTCATTCCCGAGCGCGACCCGGGAGCGATCGCCATGAAGTATCAAGAGATGTTCGAACGCCGCGCCCGTCGCGGCCAGTGCGTCAATCAGCCCTATCTCGGCTGCCGGGAATTCGCCGCTGCATTTCGTCTGGTGGACGACGCAGGCGCCGAACCCGCACCACTCGCCGAATCGCGCGATCTGGGCTTCATGCTGCACGACCTGGATTTCACCAACCCGGCGGACCCGCAGCCTCGATTTTTCCGCGCGAAGCTCGAAAACGGCGTGCTGCAGGTTCCCGCTTGGAACAGCACGGAGGTGCGGGCATGATTCTGCAAGCGCTCGATGCCTACTACCGCCGCAAGCAGGCCGATCCCGACCCCGCCAGGCGGCTACCGGCCGAGGGGCTGGAAGACAAGGAAATCTCGTTCATTCTCGAACTCGACGCCAGCGGTGTGCTGGTCGGCGTGAGCGATACCCGCAGCGTCGATGGCAAAAAAAAGATCGGCCAGCGCTTTCTGGTGCCGCAAGGCGTGAAAAAGACCTCGGGCGTGGCGGCCAATCTGTTCTGGGACAACGCCGAATACGTGCTCGGCGTGCCGGACGGCAAAAAGCTCGATGAAAGCCGCGGCAAGAACAAGGAAGACGATTACCGCCAGCGCCTGGTCGAAATGCGCGCCGCATTCCGCAGCAAGATCGCCGCGCTGCCCGCCCCTGCACAGGACGACGCCGGCGTTCGTGCGGTGCTGGTTTTTCTCGACACACTGAACCTGTCTGCGCTCGAACGCTTTCCATCCTTTGCCGACATTCAGGCGAGCAACCCGGTGTTGAGCTTTCGCTTGAGCGGTGACCTCGCGCTCATCTGCCAGCGCGCGACAGTTGTGAGTGCGGCAACCGCCAGCAGCGAAGTCGCACCTGATGGCATCTGCTTGGTACACAATGAGGCCGCAGCCATCGAGCGGCTGCATCCGGCGATCAAGGGCGTTTGGGGGGCGCAGACTTCCGGCGCAAATATCGTGTCGTTCAACCTCGACGCCTTCAATTCCTACGGCAAAGCGCAAGGGGCCAACGCGCCACTGGGCAAGGCAGCGGTTTTCGCTTACACCACCGCGCTGAATCATCTGCTGGCGCGGGATTCAAGCCAGCGCATCCAAGTCGGTGATGCCTCGACCGTGTTCTGGGCCGAGGAAGATCACGATCTCGAACACGCAGTCCCTGATCTGTTCGGCGAACCGCCCAAAGACGACCCTGACCGTAACGTCCGCGCCGTCGAAGCGCTGTATTCCGCCGTCCACACCGGCAAATTCGCAACAGGCGGGCCAGATACGCGCTTTCATGTGCTGGGACTCGCCCCCAACGCTGCGCGCATCAGCATCCGCTTCTGGGAAACCGCCACCGCCGCCGATCTTGCGCAACGCATCAAACAGCATTTCGACGACATCGACATCGTTCACGCCAACTATGAGCCGCGTTATCTCTCGCTTTTTCGCCTGCTGACTGGGGTTGCGGTGCTGAACAAGGCAGACAACATCCCGCCCAATCTTGGCGGCGAGGTGATGCGCGCCATTCTGGAAAGTCTGCCGTATCCGCGAACACTGATGAACCTCGCGGTGACCCGCTGCCGCGCCGAACAACAGGTCAGCTACGCCCGCGCCGCCATCCTCAAGGCCAGCCTTAATCGCTGGATTCGTTTTCGTCTAAGCCCAGAGAAGGAGTTTCTGCCCATGCTTGATCCTGCCAACATCAACCCCGGCTACCGGCTGGGCCGACTGTTCGCCACACTGGAGCGTATCCAGGAGGATGCCGCAGGCGGCTCCGGCCGACTCAACGCCACCATCCGCGATCGCTACTACGGCGCTGCGTCGAGCACGCCGGCCGCAGTCTTTTCCACCCTGCTGCGGCTGTCCAAGCATCACCTCGGCAAGCTGTCCACCGGACTGGCGATCAGCCGCGAGCGACTGATCGGAGAAATCATGGACGGCTTCGATGCCGCCAGCTTTCCCCCGCGCATCTTGCCGCTGCCCGATCAGGCCCGCTTCGCCTTGGGCTACTACCAGCAGCGCCAAGCCTTTTTCACCAAATCCGAACCCAAAAATCAGGAGGAATCCCAGTGAACCTTGCCAACCGCTACGACTTCGTACTGATCTTCGACGTGAAAGACGGCAATCCCAACGGCGACCCGGACGCGGGCAACCTGCCGCGCCTGGATGCGGAGACCGGCCACGGCCTGGTCACCGATGTGGCGCTCAAGCGCAAAGTGCGCAACTACGTCGCGATGACGCAGGACCAGGACCCACGCGACCTGCAGCCAGGCGAGAAGCGCCATGAAATCTACGTGCGCGAGAAAGCCATCCTCAACCTGCAACACCAGCGTGCATACAGCGCGCTGAAGCTCGATGCGCCAGCGGCCGAAGAACCCACGGATGCCGCCGCTGACAAGAAAGCAACCAAGGACAAGAAGCGCAAGGGCAGCGGAGACGACGTCAACAAGGCGCGCGACTGGATGTGCCAGAACTTCTTCGACGTGCGCACTTTCGGCGCGGTGATGTCCACTGGCGTGAACTGCGGCCAAGTACGCGGCCCAGTGCAGGTCACCTTCGCACGTTCGGTCGACCCGATCATTGTGCAGGAACATTCCATCACCCGCATGGCGGTGGCCACGGAAGCAGAGGCCGAAAAACAGGACGGCGACAACCGCACGATGGGCCGCAAGCACACTGTGCCGTATGGCCTGTATGTCGCACACGGTTTCGTGTCCAGCTTCCTCGCCAAGCAAACCGGCTTCTCAGAAGACGACCTCGCACTGCTATGGCTGGCGTTCGGGCAGATGTTCGAACACGACCGATCGGCCTCACGCGGCGAAATGGCCACACGCGGCCTTTACGTGTTCAAGCACGACTCCGAATTGGGCAACGCGCCCGCGCATGCCTTGTTCGAGCACATCCGAATCCAGCGGGCCGAAGGCATCGAGGCGCCGCGCAATTTCATCGACTACACCGTACGCTTTGACGGACAGACCATCAAGATTGGCGGGGCGCATGCCCTCGGCAACGGTGTCACACTGCAGCGCCTGGCCTGACCGCCGCGTACCGATCGAAACACGGGAGTCACCATGACCGAAATTCACTTCATCGTCGAGCAAGCCCCCGAGGGGGGCTATGTCGCCCGCGCCGTCGGGGCGGACATCTTCACCGAGGCCGACGACCTTGAAGCGCTGCATGCGCAGGTGCGCGACGCCGTGCATTGCCACTTCGAGGTGGCCGATCGCCCCGGCCTCATACGCCTGCACATCACCCGCGAGGAAATGCTCACCGTATGAGGCTGCCGCGCGACCTGTCCGGGGCGGATCTCGTCAAGCGGCTGGAGCGCCTGGGCTACCAGGCCACGCGGCAGACCGGCAGTCACTTGCGGCTGACCAGCACGCATCAAGGCGAGCACCACGTCACCGTGCCGCGCCACGACCCGTTGCGTATCGGCACGCTGGCCGCCATTCTGGATGCGGTCGGGGCACACCACGGCCTCAGCCGTGATGCCTTGCTTGATCGGCTGTTCAACTGACCGCGCCGAATCGTGAACCCAGCAGACGACCCCGTCGCACTCTCGGCCTTGCAGCACTGGGTGTACTGTCCGCGGCAATGCGCGCTCATTCATCTGGAACAAGTCTTCGACGACAACATCCACACCGCGCGCGGCAACGCCGTGCACAAACTGGTGGACACGCCCGGCTACGAAATCCGCTCGGGTGTGAAGGTCGAGCGCAGCCTGCCCTTGTGGTCTGATCGTCTGGGGCTGATTGGCAAGGCCGATCTGGTGGAGTTCCATCCTGATGGCACCGTCTTTCCGGTGGAATTCAAGCACGGCCGCAAACGTCAGAAAACACACGACGACATTCAACTCGCCGCCCAGGCCATGTGCCTGGAAGACATGCTGGGCCGTCCCGTGCCGCTTGGTGCCATCTACCACGCCAGCAGCCACCGGCGACGCGAAGTCACCATCACGACCGAACTGCGCGAACTCGTCGTGCAGACCGCAGACGCCATACGCGCGATGCTGAGCGCCGGAACGCTGCCCCCGCCGGTGTTCGATGCCCGCTGCCGAGAGTGTTCGCTCAAAGACATCTGCCAGCCCGAAGCCCTGACCGCAACAGCCACGCAGCGCACATTGCGGGCCCAGTTGTTCGACCCGGAGGACTGATGCTGACCCTGCAGAACACCCTCTACGTGATGACGCCACAGGCTTACGTTCACATCGACAATGCCACCCTGCGCGTCGATGTCGAGCGAGAAAAGAAGCTCCAGGTGCCGCTGCATCACATTGGCGGCCTGGTGTGCTTCGGCAACGTCCTGGTGTCGCCCGCACTCATGCACCGGCTGGCCGACGAGGGCAAATCGCTCGTTCTCCTTGATGACGCCGGCCGCTTCAAGGCCCGGCTTGAAGGCCCTGTATCCGGCAATATCCTGCTCAGGCAGGCCCAGCACCGGGCTGCCGACAATACGACAGTCAGCCTCGAAGTAGCGCGGCAATGCGTAGGCGGAAAGATCAAGAACAGCCGCAGCCTCCTGCAGCGCGGCGCGCGCGAAAGTGCCAACCTCGACGAAGCGGCCGCGCTTACCCGCGCCACCGACAACCTTGCCGCCTCGCTGCGAGCCACGGCCCAGGCCCCGGCCTTCGACATCCTGCGCGGCATTGAAGGCGAGGCCGCCCGCGGCTATTTCGAAGCGCTCAACCGCATCGTCAAACCCGCCCTGCGCGGCGATTTTCGGTTTGAAGGCCGAACCCGGCGGCCACCTCTGGATCGGTTCAATGCCCTGCTCTCCTTTCTTTACGCCCTGCTCATGAACGACTGCCGCTCGGCGCTCGAAGCAGTGGGGCTTGATCCGCAGCTCGGTTTTCTGCACACCGTGCGTCCAGGCCGTGCGGCGCTCGCGCTCGATCTCCAGGAAGAATTTCGCGCCGTTCTGGCAGACCGGCTGGCGCTCACCCTCATCAACCGCGGCCAGATCGCCGCAGAAGACTTCGACCAGCACGAAGGCGGCGCGGTCTTGCTCTCCGACAAGGGCCGCCGCAAAGTCGTGACCGCTTGGCAGGAGCGCAAACAAGAAGACATCACCCACCCCCTGCTCCAGACCAAGATGCCCATCGGCCTGCTGCCCTTCGTCCAGGCCCGGCTGCTAGCCCGCAGCATTCGCGGCGAGATGGACGGCTATCTCCCCTATCTGGCGCGGTAGCCGACCGCGACTCATCATGCTCATCATCGTCACCTACGACGTCTCGACCGAAACCGCAGCGGGCCGCAAACGTCTGCGGCGCGTCGCCAAGGCCTGCGAGCGCGTTGGGCAGCGGGTGCAAAAATCCGTGTTCGAATGCCAAGTTGATGCCATGCGCTACGAAGCCCTTGAGCGAGAACTGCTCGCCGAGATCAATCTGGAGGAAGACAACCTGCGCTTCTATCGCATCACCGAACCCACCGACATGCGCGTCAAACAATATGGCGTCTTCCGCTCCACCGATTTCAGCGGCCCGCTTGTCGTGTAAGCCGCGAACCCCGATCAAAGCCAAAAACCCGGCAGGTTCGCGCAGCATGCAAGCCCTTGATCTTTCACAATTTGACAGGATTTCCTTTCCGCCGGATCTGGCTTCAACACGCCGAAGCAGCCGATTCGCGGAAAGGGCTTACAACTCCGTTGCACAACAACACGTTGCCGCGACGGCGTCTCGCCCGGATTAAACCCCGGGCGCGGATTGAAACCCTTGAGAACGCGCAGCCAGAGACAGATCGATCCGGTCTCGCCCGGATTAAACCCCGGGCGCGGATTGAAACCAGAAAATGACGGATGGGGTGATCGGTCTGAAATGGTCTCGCCCGGATTAAACCCCGGGCGCGGATTGAAACAACGATAAAGGCGAACTCGAAGGCGCGGAAGCGGCGTCTCGCCCGGATTAAACCCCGGGCGCGGATTGAAACAAGGCATTCAGTGAGAGTTGGAGCGAGCAGGGTATGTCTCGCCCGGATTAAACCCCGGGCGCGGATTGAAACTGCGCAGTGAATGGGTATGGAGTGAATGCCATGTCTCGCCCGGATTAAACCCCGGGCGCGGATTGAAACTCCCCAAGCACAGCTAGGGATTTGTGGAGCGTCGGTCTCGCCCGGATTAAACCCCGGGCGCGGATTGAAACCCGTCTATCCGGCTACCGGTATCGTCAATGTAGGAGTCTCGCCCGGATTAAACCCCGGGCGCGGATTGAAACGACGTGAAAGACGTTGGGGCTGTCTGCGATGTTCGTGTCTCGCCCGGATTAAACCCCGGGCGCGGATTGAAACCGGCTGCATGGCATTACCCCGAAATCCAGGTTGCGTCTCGCCCGGATTAAACCCCGGGCGCGGATTGAAACGCACTCAAGTTGGCCTTAGCCTGCAGGAGCATTTGGTCTCGCCCGGATTAAACCCCGGGCGCGGATTGAAACTGCTTTTCTCGGTTTCCGAGATCGGATTGCAGCGTCGTCTCGCCCGGATTAAACCCCGGGCGCGGATTGAAACACTGGTGGACGCGAGACTGGACGGCAATGGCCGAAGTCTCGCCCGGATTAAACCCCGGGCGCGGATTGAAACCGCGCAAGTGGTCACCGGGTTGAGCAACTATCGAGCGTCTCGCCCGGATTAAACCCCGGGCGCGGATTGAAACGATATGAGGCAAACTGCCTCTGAGAAACCAGCCGCGTCTCGCCC
>JAQTVS010000326.1 GCA_028706735.1 Thiomonas sp. | reverse complement strand
GGGGATCGTAGTTCTTGTAGACGCGGTGGCAAAACCCATCAGCCGCACCGAGGAATTCTTGTCTTTGACTTCGCTGATGAATTCGCCAATTTTTGCCACGCCGCCCTGCGCCTGAATATCGTCCAGCATGTTCAGGCAGGCTTCATTCGCCCCGCCGTGCGCCGGCCCCCACAGGCAGGCCACGCCGGCGGCGATAGCGGCAAACGGGTTGGTGCCGCTGGAGGCGCACAGCCGCACGGTGGAGGTGGAGGCGTTCTGCTCGTGGTCGGCGTGCAGAATGAAAATGCGGTCGAGCGCGCGCTCGATCACCGGGTTGGGCTCGAAGTCCTCGCAGGGCGTGGCCCACATCATGCGCATGAAGTTGGCGGCGTAGCTCAACTTGTTCTGCGGGTACATATAGGGTTGGCCCATGTTGTACTTGTAGGCCATGGCAACCAGGGTGGGCATCTTGGCAATGAGGCGGATGGCCGAAATGTCGCGCTGCTCCGGGTCGTTGACGTTCATCGAGTCTGGGTAGTACGCCGACATGGCGCCAACCAGCCCGGTGAGCACCGCCATGGGATGAGCGTCACGGCGGAATCCGCGCAGGAAAAACTGCATCTGCTCGTGCACCATGGTGTGCTGGGTCACGCGGTCTGAGAAGGCCTTTTTCTGCTGGGCATTGGGCAGCTCGCCGTACAGGATCAGGTAGCAGGTTTCCATGTAATCGCACTGCACAGCGATCTGCTCGATGGGGTAGCCGCGGTAGAGCAGTTCGCCCTTGTCGCCGTCGATATAGGTGATGGCTGAGCTGCACGAGGCGGTGGACAGAAAACCGGGGTCGTAGGTGAACTTGCCGGTCTGGCCGTAGAGCTTGCGGATGTCGATCACGTCCGGGCCGATGGTGCCTTTGTAAATCGGCAGGTCAACGCTCGGCGCTCCGTCGCTGAACGAGAGCGTGGCTTTATCGCTTGAAGGGGTCATTTTGAAATCTCCGGGGACTGTTTAATGAGGCTCCCGGAGGCAGGCCCCGGGGACGGAATGACGCAAGCCCGCGCGCTTGCGGGCTCACAAGCGCTGCAATGTGTCAAGCAAGTCCCGGACCTGCGGCGAATTCAGTTCTTCCGGGAGCGGTGTATTGCGCAGGAACAGGTCGAACAGGGTGTTGTCATCCAGCGCGAGCAGGACGTTGAGCGCCGCGACCGTTTCAACACGCATGGGCGCCTCGCACTGCGCGAAATAGCGCTGCAGAATCAGATCGTTCTCCAGCATGCCGCGCCGCGCACGCCAGCGCAGCCGGGACAGGTCGGCTGCGTCGGCGGCAGGGGCGTTCGCGTGCAGCATGACGGTCTCAGACGGCGCGGCGCACCATCATTTCCTTGATTTTGCTGATGGCGAGTGTTGGATTCAGCTCTTTCGGACACACGTCCACGCAGTTCATGATGGTGTGGCAGCGGAACAGGCGGTAGGGGTCTTCGAGATTGTCGAGGCGCTCGCCGGTGGCTTCGTCGCGGCTGTCAGCAATGAATCGATAGGCCTGCAGCAGCCCGGCGGGGCCGACGAATTTATCGGGGTTCCACCAGAAGCTCGGGCAACTGGTGCTGCAGCACGCGCACAGGATGCACTCGTAAAGACCGTTGAGCTCTTCACGCTCGGCGGGGCTTTGCAGACGCTCTTTTTCCGGAGGCGGCGTGTTGTTGACCAGATAGGGCTTGATCGAGTGGTACTGGTTGAAGAACTGAGTCATGTCCACGATCAGGTCGCGGATGACAGGCAGGCCCGGCAAGGGCTTGAGCACCACCGGCTCCTTGAGGGTGAGCAAGTTGGTGATGCAGGCCAGGCCGTTCTTGCCGTTGATGTTCATCGCGTCCGAACCGCACACCCCTTCGCGGCAGGAACGGCGGATGGACAGCGTATCGTCCAGATCCCATTTGATGCGCTGGATGGCGTCAAGCAGCATCTTGTCGGTGTGCTGCAACGTCACCTCATAGTCCTGCATGTAGGGCTTGGCGTCTTTATCCGGGTCGTAGCGGTAGATTGAAAACTTCATCTTGCGCGTGTCATTCATATGCGCTCCTCTTGCCCGTGTCTTGCCGGGCGCGATGTTCAAAAGAAATGGTTCAGAAGGTCCGGGCCTTGGGCTTGAAGGACTCGACGGTCAGCGGCTTGAGCTGCACCGGCCTGTAACTCAGGCGGCTGCCCTCGCGCCACCACAGGGTGTGCTTGAGCCAGTCCTGGTCGTCGCGCTCGGTGTGATCGTTGTGATAGTGCGCGCCGCGGCTTTCCTGGCGGGCTTCGGCCGAGACCATGGTGGCTTTGGCGACTTCGATCAGGTTGTCGACTTCCAGCGCCTCGATCCGCGCGGTGTTGAACACCTTGGATTTGTCTTTCAAACGGATGCGGTCAACCTGCCCCGCAATATCGGCAATGGCCTGCACGCCCTCGGCCATGAGCTTTTCGGTGCGGAACACGCCGCAATGCGCCTGCCTCGCCGCGCGGATGGCGTCGGCAACCACATGGCTGCCGTCTCCGCTGCGCGATGCGTCAAGCTGGGCAAGACGCGCAAGGGGACGGTCCGCCGCGTCGGCAGGCAGAGGCTTGTGCGGACGCTTGTGCGCTTCGCTGGCGATGATGTGATTGCCCGCCGAGCGGCCGAACACCATCAGGTCGAGCAGGGAATTGGTGCCCAGCCGGTTGGCGCCGTGGACACTCACGCAGGAGCACTCGCCGATGGCATAGAGCCCGCCAACCACCGCAGCGGGGTTGTCGCCTTGCGGCACGACCACCTGGCTGTGAATGTTCGCTGGCACGCCGCCCATCTGATAGTGAATGGTGGGCACCACGGGAATGGGTTCCTTGATCGGATCGACATTGGCAAAGCGGATGGCGATGTCGCGGATCGAGGGCAGGCGCTTCATGATGGTCTCGGCGCCGAGGTGGTCGAGCTTGAGCAGCACATGATCCTTGCGCGGCCCGGCGCCGCGGCCTTCCTTGATCTCCTGGTCCATCGAGCGCGAGACATAGTCGCGCGGCGCCAGGTCTTTGTAGGTGGGGGCGTAACGTTCCATGAAGCGTTCACCATTGGCGTTGAGCAGAATGCCGCCCTCGCCGCGCACGCCTTCGGTGATGAGCACGCCGGCGCCGGCCACGCCGGTGGGATGAAACTGCCAGAACTCCATATCCTGCAGCGGAAGACCCGCGCGCGCCGCCATGCCCAGGCCATCGCCCGTATTGATAAAGGCATTGGTGCTGGCGGCAAAGATGCGCCCTGCCCCGCCAGTGGCCAGCACCGTGGTCTTGCCCTCGAAAATGGTGACATCGCCCGTTTCCATTTCCAGCGCCACCACACCGAGCACGTCACCCTCGGCATCGCGAATCAGGTCGAGCGCCATCCACTCCACGAAAAAATGCGTGCGCGCAGCCACGTTCTGCTGATAGAGCGTATGCAGCATGGCGTGGCCAGTGCGGTCCGCCGCGGCGCAGGCACGCTGCACCGCCTTTTCGCCAAAGTTCGCGGTGTGCCCGCCGAAAGGCCGCTGGGAGATGGTGCCATCGGGATTGCGGTCGAAGGGCATGCCCAT
>JAQTVS010000031.1 GCA_028706735.1 Thiomonas sp. | reverse complement strand
CAAGCATAACGCCAGCCACGGCCACCCGGGCGGCCGGCGTGTGCGGAACCGAGTTTTCAGGCGTTCTGCGGTTGCGCGGTGGCGGCGTCGGCCTCGGCAGGTTTGTGGCGCTTGGGCGGGGGCTGGATGGTGAAGGACACCAGCAGCCACAGCGCGGCGAGGGCGGCGGCGACGAAAAACACATCTTCGCTGCTGTATTGCGACAGCCAGCCGCCAACAGCGCCACCGGCAAACAAGCCGAGTGATTGCCCCGTGTTGTACACGCCCATTGCCAGGCCTTTGCGCTTGGCAGGCGCGGTGCGCGACACCAGCGAGGGCAGAAGGGCTTCCATCAGGTTGAAAGAGAGGAAGAAGAAGAACAGCGCGGCGATCAGCGCGACGGGGTTTTTGTAGCCCGCAGCAAAGCCCAGCATGGTGAGCACCAGCAGCGCCACGCCGCCGACGAACACGGGTTTCATATAGCCGTACTTTTCGGCGTAGATGATGCCGGGAATGGACACGGCGAACGAAATCAGCGTGACGGGCAGATAGACCATCCAGTGGTGGAGCAGGGGAATGCCGGTGTATTTCACCAGCGCCACCGGCACCACCACGAACATGCTCACCTGCAGGAAGTTGACGACGAAGATCGAGAAGTCGAGCTTGAGCAGTGCCGGGGTGAACACCGCCTTGGCCCAGTGGCCCTGCACCTCTTCTGAATGCGTGGTCATGGGCACGTTGGGCACGACCCAGATGACCACGCCAATGGCCACGAGCGCAAGAATGCCGGTGAGGTCGAACATGCCGGGCACGGAGATGGCGTGATAGATGGGCGGGCCAAGCACTAGCGAGAGGACGAAGGAAAAGCCGATGGTCATGCCCACCATGGCCATGGCCTTGGTGCGGTGCTGGTCGCGGGTGGAGTCGGCGATCATGGCCGAAATGGCCGCCGAAATGGCGCCGGCGCCCTGAATGGCGCGGCCGATGATGATGAGATAGAGGTTGTCGCTCGCTCCCGCGACGAATGAGCCGATGGCGAAGATCAGCAGTCCGAACACCATCACCGGCTTGCGCCCGAAGCGGTCGCTGGCCACGCCGAAGGGGATTTGCAGCACCGCTTGCGTCAGCCCGTAGATGCCCAGCGCCAGGCCGACGAGGAATTTATCGTGGCCGTGCGGCAGGTGCTCGGCATAGATGGCAAACACCGGCAGGATGAAAAACAGCCCGAGCATGCGCAGGCCGTAGATCGAAGCGAGCGTACCGCTGGCACGGCGCTCGGCGGGCGTCATGGCGTCCTTGGGGACTGTAGATTTGGGCGGTCGGGAAGATTTGGAAGCCATCGTCTGGAACTCTGGAGGGCCGCACCGCGGCGGGGGCAAGAAACGAATAGGGCGATGCGCAAAGGCTCGGCAACATCGAGATGACATTTTCGCTGAAACGCCGGCTTGCTTGGTGACGGACTCTGTCGAGAAGTGCCCGTGTTTACATGCCGTTTCACCAAAACTGGTGCACGGCGCAATTTAATCGGCGTCAATGTCCCCGCATCGTCAGGAGAGGCTTGGCGCTTTATAGTGTCGGGTTCGCCTTTTTCCGCCACTGCCCATGAATGACCTTGCCTCCTCGTTTGAACCGCTGACCAGCACCCAGGGGGAGGGGTTGATTCGCGTGCGCGGCGCACGCACCCACAATCTGAAAAACATCTCGCTCGACCTGCCGCGCAACAAGCTGGTGGTGATTACGGGGCTGTCCGGCTCGGGCAAGTCGTCACTGGCGTTCGACACGCTGTACGCCGAGGGGCAGCGCCGCTATGTGGAAAGCCTGTCGGCCTATGCGCGGCAGTTTCTGCAGTTGATGGAAAAGCCCGATGTCGATCTGATCGAGGGGCTGGCCCCGGCAATCGCCATCGAGCAGAAGGCCACCAGCCACAACCCGCGCTCCACCGTGGGCACGGTGACGGAGATTCACGATTACCTGCGGCTGCTCTACGCCCGCGCCGGCACGCCGCACTGCCCCAACCATCCCGGCGAGCCCTTGCAGGCGCAGACCATTTCGCAGATGGTCGATGCGCTGTCGGCCTGGCCGCATGGGCTGCGGCTGCTGATCCTCGCGCCTCTGCCTGCCGCACAAGCCGACGCGGGCCGCCTGGCTGCACTGCGGGCGCAGGGCTATGTGCGGTTTCGCCTGGATGGCGTGGTGGTGGACGCGCAAAACTTGCCCGGCCCCGATGCGCCGCAGCCACAGCGCGTGGAGGTGGTGGTGGACCGCATCAAGACCGGCCCCGACCTGCGCCAGCGCCTGGCCGAAAGCCTGGAAACCGCGCTGCGCCTGAGCGAGGGCCGGGTGCTGGCGCTCGACGCCGACAGCGGCGCGCTGACCGCCTTCCACAGCCGCCCGACCTGCCCGATCTGCGGCACGACCGCGCCGCTGCTCGAACCCAAGCTGTTCTCCTTCAACAACCCGGTGGGTGCTTGCCCAACGTGCGACGGCCTCGGGCAAGTGGAGCGCTTCGATCCCACGCGGGTGGTGGCCCATCCAGAACTCAGCCTGTCCAGCGGCGCGATTCGCGGCTGGGATAAACGCAACGCCTTTTACTTCCAGATGCTGCAGGCGCTGGGGGCGCATTACGGCTTCGATCTCGACACGCCTTACGAACAATTGCCGCAGGCCGTGCGCCATGTGCTGCTGCACGGCAGCGGCGCAGAGTCCATCGCCTTCACTTATCTCAACGACCGCAACAAGCCCACGGTCAAGCCGCACCCCTTCGAGGGCATCATCCCCAACCTCGACCGCCGCTGGATCGAGACCGACAGCCCCGCAGTGCGCGAGGAACTGGCGCGGCTGCGCACCGTGCAGATCTGCCCCGACTGCCACGGCGCGCGGCTCGGCCCAGTGGCGCGCAACGTCACCATCGGTGGCGAACGGCTGCAGAGCCTGGCGCACCGCCCGCTGCGCGAACTGCACGACTGGTTCGCCACACTGCAGCTCGACGGCAGCCGCGCCGAAGTGGCCGCGCGGCTGGTCATCGAGATCGGCAGCCGCCTGCGCTTTCTCATCGACGTGGGGCTGGACTACCTCACCCTCGACCGCAGCGCCGACACCCTCTCGGGCGGCGAGGCGCAGCGCATCCGTCTGGCCAGCCAGATCGGTTCGGGCCTGACCGGGGTCATGTACGTGCTCGACGAGCCCTCCATCGGCCTGCACCAGCGCGACAACGACCGCCTGATTGCCACCCTCAAGCGCCTGCGCGATCTGGGCAACAGCGTGCTGGTGGTCGAGCACGATGCCGACGCCATTCTGTGCGCCGACCATGTGGTGGACATGGGCCCGGGCGCGGGCGAGCATGGCGGCAGCATCATCGCCCAGGGCACGCCGCAGCAGGTCATGGCCGACCCCAACTCGCTCACCGGCGCCTACCTCAGCGGCGCGCGCAGCGTGTTCCGCGGCAAGGCGAGGCAGGACGCCGCGCCCGAACAGTGGCTCACCCTGAGCGGCGCCTGCGGCAACAATCTGCACGACGTGACCGCCCGCTTTCCGCTCGGGCGCATCACCTGCGTGGCGGGCGTCTCCGGCTCGGGCAAATCCACCCTCATCAACGACACCCTCTACGCCGCCTGCGCGCATGAACTGAACCGCGCCGGGCTGGAGGCCGCGCCCTATGCGGCCATCGACGGACTCGATCAGCTCGACAAGGTGATCGCGGTCGACCAGTCACCCATCGGCCGCACCCCGCGCAGCAACCCGGCCACCTACACCGGCCTGTTCACTCCCATCCGCGAGTTGTACGCGCAGACCGCCACCGCGCGCGAGCGTGGCTACGACGCGGGGCGCTTCTCCTTCAACGTCAAGGGCGGGCGCTGTGAAGCCTGCCAGGGCGACGGCGCCGTGAAGGTGGAAATGCACTTCATGCCCGACCTCTACGTGCCCTGCGATGTGTGCGGCGGCCAGCGCTACAACCGCGAAACCCTCGAAGTCACCTACCGCGGCCTGAGCATCGCGCAGGCGCTTGATCTCACCGTGGAACAGGCGCTCGACGTGTTCGGCGCCGTGCCCGCCATCGCCCGCAAGCTGCAGACCCTCATGGACGTGGGCCTGGGCTACATCCGCCTCGGGCAGTCGGCCATCACCCTGTCGGGCGGCGAGGCGCAGCGGGTCAAGCTCGCGCTCGAACTCTCCAAGCGCGACACCGGCCGCACGCTCTACATCCTCGACGAGCCCACCACCGGTCTGCACTTCGCCGACATCGAACTGCTGCTCGGCGTGCTGTTCAAGCTGCGCGATGCTGGCAACACCATCGTCATCATCGAGCACAACCTCGACGTCATCGCCAGTGCCGACTGGGTGGTTGAACTCGGCCCCAATGGCGGCGCGGGCGGCGGCCTGCTCATCGCCGAAGGCAGGCCGGAGGCCATCGCCGCCAATGCAGACAGCGTGACCGGGCCTTATCTGGGCCGGGTGCTGCGCGGCGCGTAACACAAGGCGGCGGCAACGCTGTTACCTTGCGGCCATCGTCAAAGCCCTCTCGGGCGAAGGAGCGCTGCATGGGACTCATCGGATTTTTGATCATCGGCCTGATCGCCGGCTGGCTGGCGGGCAAGATCACCAAGGGCAGCGGCTTTGGCCTGCTGGGCGACCTGGTGGTCGGCGTGGTCGGCGCCTTCATCGGCGGCTTTCTGTTCCGCCTGCTGGGCCTGTTTCCCGGCGGCGGCCTGCTGCCCAGCCTGATCGTGGCCACCATCGGCGCCATCGTCCTGCTCTGGCTCATCCGGCTGGTGAAAAAAGCTTGAGAGGGTGTGAACGAGCCCGCCATGTCCGCTCCTCGCGCCCAAACACCCCCGCTCTGCGTTGCAAATGCTCGCCGTGCCGACGGGCACGGCTGTGCTTTGCGCCTTGATCGGGTGCGTTTGGACGCGCTGCTCGGCCACGCCGGATTCATTCACACCCTCTGACAACTTTTGCGCACTTCACGACAAAAATTGTCGAGAAGTGCCGAGTATTGACGCGCAGCGCGAGGTTTCGCGCCGCGTTCAGCCCAGCGTCACCCGGGCGAATTTGCGTTTGCCGACCTGCAACACCACGGTTCCCGCGCCGAGTTTGAGGGCGCGGTCTTCGGCCACTGTCCCGTCGATGCGCACGCCGCGCTGTTCGATCATGCGCACGGCCTCCGAGGTGGAGGGCGCCAGCCCGGCCTGCTTGAGCGCCTGCGGCAGCGCCAGCCCGCCTTCGGGCAGGGCCACCCGCACTACGGGAATGTCGTCGGGAATGCCGCCGCTGGCGCGCAGGGCGAAGTCGGCTTCGGCTGCGTCGGCCGCGGAGGCCGAGTGGAAGCGGGTGACGAGTTCGCGCGCCAGCATGACCTTGGCGTCTTTCGGGTTGCGCCCGGCTTCGACTTCGGCTTTCAGCGCGGCAATGTCGCTCATCGGGCGGAAGGACAGCAGCTCGAAATAGCGCCACATCAGGGTGTCGCTGATGGAGAGCAGCTTGGCGAACATAGTCGCCGGAGCGTCCTGGATGCCGATGTAATTGCCCTTCGACTTGGACATTTTCTCCACGCCGTCCAGCCCTTCGAGCAGCGGCATGGTGAGGATGCACTGTGGCTCCTGGCCGTATTCGCGCTGCAGCTCGCGCCCGACCAGCAGGTTGAATTTCTGGTCGGTGCCGCCGAGTTCGAGGTCGCTCTTGAGCGCCACCGAGTCGTAGCCCTGCATCAGTGGGTAGAGCAGTTCGTGCATGGCAATCGGCACGCCTTCCTTGAACCGCTTGGTGAAATCGTCGCGCTCAAGCAGACGGGCCAGGGTGTATTTGGCGGCGAGGCGGATCATGCCGTCGGCGCCCAGCGGCTCGCTCCATTCGGAGTTGTAGCGAATCTCGGTCTTCTGCGGATCGAGCACCAGGCTGGCCTGGGCGTAATAGGTTTGCGCGTTGGTCTTAATCTGCTCGATTGTCAACGGCGGGCGGGTGGCGTTGCGCCCGGACGGGTCGCCAATGCGCGAGGTGAAGTCGCCGATGAGAAAAATGACCGTATGGCCCAGATCTTGCAATTGTCGAAGCTTGTTGAGCACCACCGTGTGGCCGATATGAATGTCGGGGGCGGTGGGGTCGAGGCCGAGTTTGATGCGCAGCGGCTGGCCGGTTTGGTGGCTGCGGGTCAGTTTGGCGATCCAGTCGGCCTCCACCAGCAGTTCGGCGCAGCCGCGCTTGGTGATGTCGAGCGCGTTGCGCACGGCGTCTGGAAGTTCGACGGGAGAGTTGGAGTCCATCATGGGGAGAATCGAAAAGTGCGCCAAGCGGGCTGTTAGACTCGCGCCTTTATGTCCGTGCTGCGCCTGCTTTAGCAAAGGGTGCAGTGTATTCGGTGCCACAGCGTGACTGTTGGGCGTGAAGCGAGTGTGAAGCACACACGCGCAGACCGTCCAGCCGCGCCCAGGGTGCGCTCGCAGATGCTTGTCGCGTCTCGCCGCCCGTTGTTGGTGGCGCCATCACGGTGCCGGAGGCATGGCCTTCGGCGCCACTTTCCATTGTCGGGATCGGCGCGCGCGCCACAGCCTGAAGTGTGAGGAGTGGGAATGTCTTTTGTCGAATTCAAGCAGTCTGCGGCGCAAGGCGCGCAGGGTTTGGCCGGTTGGTTGCATCAGCATCACAGACGGGTGTTGGCGGGGGTGGGAAGTGGTTTGCTGCTGACCAGCGCCGCCGCCTTCGCCCTGGCTTACGAAGGGCCGCAAGCGCATCCGCCCGCGCCGACCTGGGTTAGCGTGGCGGTGGCGAGCACCGCGCCGCAGCAGGCCGATCAGCTCTCGAATGCCGATCAGGTGGTCTACACCACGGCGCATGTGCGGGCGAGTGACACAGTCGAATCGCTGTTGCGCCGTCTGCAGGTGACCGATCCGCAGCAGTTGCGCCAGCTCAGCGCGCAAGCCGATCTGCGGGCTCTGGTCACCGGAGACCCCGGTCGCGTGGTGGCTGCCCAGGTGAGCAATCTGGGCGAGCTTCAGTCACTGCAGGGCCGCCTGCCCGGGCTCAAGCCGGTGGCCGAGGACGCCGAGAAGGCGCGCCAGTTGCGCGAGCTGACGGTCAAGGCCACGCCAACAGGCTGGGACGTGCGGACGCAATCGCGCCTCGTTCAGCCGGTTTTGCGTGTAGCCAGCGGCACGGTGAAATCCACCTTTTTCGCCGCGGCCGACGAGGCCGGGATGCCGCGCAATGTGGCTTCGCAACTGATCGACGTGTTTGACACCCAGATCAACTTCCGCCGCAATCTGCGTCCGGGCGACCATTTCAATGTGGTGTACCGCGTCTATCAGGCGCAGGGCCAGACGCTGGCCGATGGCCGCCTGGTGTCGGCGGAATTTATCAACCAGGGCCACGACTACAAAGCAGTGTGGTTCGACGCCAAGGGCGATGCCAAAGTGTCTGGTTATTACGCGCCCAATGGCGACAGCCTGAGCCGCGCCTTCCTGCTGTCGCCCCTGCCCTACGACCGCATCACCTCGGGCTGGGGCTGGCGCGAGAACCCGGTGATGCACTTCCACGAATTTCACAAGGGCATCGACCTGGCCATTCCCGTGGGCACGCCAGTCAAGACCATTGCCGACGGCCGCGTGGTCTACGCGGGCTGGGGCACGGGCTACGGCAAGTACGTCAAGGTCGAGCACCCCGGCGGCTTCGCCACGATTTATTCGCACCTGAGCGCCTTCAAGGTGCATGTCGGCGAAACGGTGAAGCAGGGCGAGGTGGTGGCGCTGTCGGGCAATACCGGCTGGTCCACCGGGCCGCATCTCTACTTCCAGTTCTTCGTGCATGGCACGCCCGTCAATCCGCTCGATCTGGCGCATTACGCGCCCATGGGCACGCCAGTGCCCGCCGCGTTGCACGCCGAGTTTCTGGCGCAGACGGCCGCGCCGCGGCATTTGCTGGCCCTGGTCGATGGCAGCAATCCTGTGGTTAGCGCCACGGGGCCTTCGAGCAAGGAGCGGCGTCATGGTTGATCTGTCGCGAAGCAAGGACGCGGTGTTGCGCGTCACCCAGCTGTCTGCCGAGCTTTTTGCCGAGCTTTTTGCCGCTTTGCGCGCCCATCCCCGCCGCGTCGCCGCGAGTGTGGGCGGTGCGCTGCTGCTCAGCAGCGCCGGGGCTTACGCCTTAGTGGAAGCGCAGCCGCAACTGCCGTCGCGCGTCAATGTGACGACCCTGTTCGATGCCGGCGCGCAGGCGCAGACTGATGCGATTGCCGCCACCGA
This sequence comes from Thiomonas sp., assembly GCA_028706735.1. Lineage (GTDB taxonomy): Bacteria > Pseudomonadota > Gammaproteobacteria > Burkholderiales > Burkholderiaceae_C > Thiomonas. The sequence continues at coordinate 6,616 of JAQTVS010000031.1, read as the reverse complement.
TCTGCACTATGCACAAAGCACCACGGTGCGGCGTCAGGACACGGTGCAGCAATTGCTCAGGCGCCTGGGCGTCACCGACCCCGCGGCAGTCAAACAATTGGGCGCAGACGCGCGCATGCGGGCGCTGGTGGCAGCGGGTGCAACCCCCGAGCCGGTGCGCTCCGTGGTCAATGCGCAGGGCGAGTTGTTGCAGCTCAGCGCCACACTGCCCTTGCCGCCGGACGCTGACGCCAAGCCGCTCTGGCGCGAACTGCAGGTGCGCCCTGCAGCGGACGGCGCACTGGAAGTCTCGACCACCGAACGCAAGATGGAAACGCGCACGCGGCTGGCCAGCGTGCCAGTGCGCGGTGCCTTGACCACGGCGCTCAGCCAGAACGGCGTGCCAGCGCCAATCGGCACGCAACTCATCAAGGTATTCGCGCCGCAAATGGACCTGCGCCGCACCCTGCGCAAAGGCGATCAGGTGGCGCTGGTGTATGAAATGCAGGCTCTGGACGGGAGGGAGATCCGCCCAGGACACCTGCTTGCAGCAGAAATTCGCAGCCGCGGCGTCACCCGCCAAGCCGTCTGGTTTGCTTCCCGCGACAACGCCAAGGGCGCTTACTACACCCCCGCTGGCCAAGGCATGGAGAAGGCCTGGGCCAGTTCCCCGCTGCCCGGCGCCAAGGTCACCTCGCCGTTCGGCATGCGCCGCCATCCGGTCAGGGGGACGCGCGACATGCATGAAGGCGTGGATTTCTCCGCCCGCATGGGCACGCCCTTGCGCAGCGTGGCGGAAGGGCGGGTCAAGTTTGCCGGAATGCAAAACGGCTATGGCAATGTGATCAAGATCGACCATCCCGGCGGTTTTGAAACCGTCTATGCCCACCTGAGCAGCATCGCTGTCAAGCCGGGACAGGCCGTGGGCGAAGGCCAGATCATTGGCAAGACCGGCAACTCCGGCACGTCCACCGGGCCGCATCTGCATTTTGAATTTCACGCTGCCGGGCGTCTGATCGATCCGCTGCGCATGGCCAGCTATGTGCCGCAAGGCAAACCCCTGCCGCCAGGCGAGAAGGCCGCGTTCTTTGCCGCCACGGCGGTGATGCGCACCCAGCTCGCGCAAGCGGCGGGCGCTGACGACGCCGTCCGGCTGGCGCGTGCCGACTGAGTCCGCGCTCACCATCGGCCTGATGTCGGGCACCTCGCTCGACGGGGTGGACGGTGTGCTGCTCGACTGCGCGCAGTCAGGCAGAAGGCCACAGGTGCAAGCGCACGCGGCGCGCCCTTTTCCAGCCGAATTGCGCGCCGAGTTCCTGGCGCTCAACACGGCCGGGCCTGACGAACTTCACCGCAGCGCCGCCGCAGCCCTGCAATTGGCGGCGCTCTACGCCGAGGTGGTGGAAGACCTGCTGCAGTCCACAGGGTTGTGTGCGTCTGCCGTGCGCGCCATCGGTGCGCATGGACAGACCGTGCGCCACCGCCCCGATCTGGGCTACACCGTGCAACTCAATGTGCCTGCCGCCTTGGCCGAGCGCACTGGCATTGCGGTTGTGGCCGATTTCCGCAGCCGCGATGTCGCCGCCGGGGGCCAGGGCGCGCCGCTGGCGCCCGCGTTCCACCATGCCGTGTTTGCAGCGCCTGGCAAGGATGTTGCGGTGCTCAATCTCGGCGGCTTCGCCAATCTCAGCCTGCTGTTCGCTGATGGCCGCACCCTCGGCTTCGACACCGGCCCCGGCAACGCCCTGCTCGACCATTGGGCGCAGCGCCACCTCGGGCGGCCCTTCGATGCCGACGGCGCGTGGGCGGCAGGCGGCGTGGTGCAGCCCGCGCTGCTGGAGGCTTTTCTGGCCGATTCCTACTTTTCCCGCGCCGCGCCAAAAAGCACCGGGCGAGACGACTTTCATCCGGCCTGGCTCAATCAACAGCTGGCCCGGCAAGCCGCGGCGCTGGCGCCGGAAGATGTGCAGGCCACCCTGTCCGCCTTGACCGCGCAAAGCGTGGCAGACGCCCTGTTGCGCGCCATGCCGCAGGTTGCGCACATCGTGGTGTGCGGAGGCGGAGCGCGCAACGCCGATCTGCTGCGCCGGCTGCAGGCTGCGCTGCCAACCGCGCCCTGCCACCTCAGTGATACGCTGGGCATTCCGCCCGAGCAGGTCGAAGCAGCCGCCTTCGCCTGGCTGGCGCAGCAGGCGCTGCTGGGTTTGCCCGGCAATTTGCCCGCAGTGACCGGAGCCGCTGGACCGCGCATTCTGGGCGCGATTTATCCAGCGTGACATGGGAATACATGCGGAATGAAAAAACCGCCCGGGCGGGGCGGTTCGGAACAGACAGAGGTCGCCAGTTCAGGTCGAAAACGACGAGCCGCAACCGCAAGTGGTCGTGGCATTCGGGTTTTTGATGACGAACTGAGCGCCTTCGAGCCCGTCCTTGTAGTCGATCTCCGCACCGACGAGATATTGCAGGCTCATGGCGTCGATCAGCAGGGTGACGCCATTTTTCATCATCTGCGTATCGTCCTCGTTGACTGCCTCGTCGAAGGTGAAGCCGTACTGGAAGCCCGAGCAGCCGCCGCCCTGCACGAACACGCGCAGCTTCAGGTCGTTGTTGCCTTCTTCGTCAATCAATTCCTTGACCTTGGCCGCGGCGCTGTCGGTGAACAGCAGGGGGGCGGGAGGAACAGCCATTTCGGCAGCGGGGGCAGTATCAAGCATGGCGCTCATGAGCTTCTCCTAAAGTTCGGAGCATTTTAGTGCCGGACAAGACCCTGTGCCCGTCAGCGGCTTTGTCGTCGGCTTTGTCGCCGTGACAGGCTGGCCACTCAGGGCAATACCGCTAGGCCGTCCAGCCCGGCAGCCTCTGGCAGGCCGAACATCACATTCATGTTCTGCACCGCCTGCCCGGAGGCGCCCTTGGTCAGGTTGTCCTGCACCACCAGAATCATCGCGGTGTCCGGGCGCGGCTTGTGGATGGCAAGGCGCAGGGTATTCGCGCCGCGCACCGAGCGGGTTTCCGGCGTGCTGCCAGCGGGCAGCACATCGACGAAGGCTTCATGCGCATAAAACTCTGCATACAGGCGCTGCAAGTCTGCCGCCTGTCCCGCTGGCGTGAGGCGGGCGTAGAGGGTCGAGTGCATGCCGCGGATCAGGGGCGCCAGATGCGGCATGAACAGGCAATCGACCGCGTCACTTCCCGGCGCGGCCCCCGCGATGCGGCGCAGTTGTTCGTTGATTTCCGGGCCGTGCCGGTGGCCCTTGACGCCATAGGCCTTGTAGTTGTCCGAGGCTTCGCTGAACAAAAAGCCGATCTCCGCCTTGCGGCCCGCGCCAGAAACGCCCGACACGCAATTGGCGACGAGGTGATCCGCCTCGATCAGCCCCGGCGTGCGCAGCAGCGGCGCAAAGCCGAGCTGCACCGTGGTGGGATAGCAGCCCGGATTGGCCACGATGCGGGCCTTGGCAATCGCTTCGCGGTGCAGTTCCACCAGCCCGTAGGCCGACTCCTGCAGCAGCTCCGGGCAGGCATGCTCCATGCCGTACCACTGGCTGAATTCGGCCAGGTTCTGCAGCCGGAAGTCGGCGGCCAGATCAATGAGCCGCACCCCTGCGTCCACCAGCCGACGCGCCTGCGCCATGGCCACGCCATGCGGCGTGGCGAAGAACACCACGTCGCAGGTGTGCAGCGGCGCGTCGTCGGGTGTGGAGAAGGCCAGATCGACCTGTCCGCGCAGGCTGGGGAACAGATCGGCCACAGGCATGCCCGCTTCCTTGCGCGAGGTGATGGCCACCAGTTCCGCATGGGGGTGGCGCGCCAGCAGGCGCAACAGCTCCACTCCGGTATAGCCGGTGCCGCCAACAATGCCGATGCGCAGAGGTTTCATGGTGTGAGTTTTCGGGTTCAAAACAGAGATGTTAGGTGCGGCGCGTGACGCTGCAGTTGCATGCAGGACAGCGGATTTTCAGGGAATTGCGGCAAAGACGCGCAGCTTTGCGACAATACACGGTTGACCGACCCCGGCTACCCGCCGGGACGCCGATGAATTCCACCGTTCCAAACCACCCATGAACTTCATTTCCGTCGCCCACGCGCAAGCCGCTGCCGCCGCACCCAGTGCAGGCTCCACCCTGATGAGCCTGCTGCCCATCATTGTGATGTTTGTCATTCTCTACTTTGTCATGCTGCGCCCGCAGATGAAAAAGCAGAAGGAATTGCGCGCCATGCTCGCGGCGCTGGGCAAGGGCGACGAAGTGGTGACCACAGGCGGCATGGTGGGCAAGATCAGCAAGATCAACGACAACTACGTCACGCTGGAAATCGCCGCCAATACCGAAGTGCAAGTGCAGCGCAGCGCCGTGACCATGGTGTTGCCCAAGGGCACGATCAAGAGCGGCGTCTGATCGCATTGCATGGTTCCGCGTCGGCGCGGAGCCCGCTGTGCAAGCTGGGCTTGCACGGTTTTTTTGTTTGAGCTGCCAGGCATGCGCAGCTGAACCGAGGTTGTTGCTATGAATCGTTATCCCTGGTGGAAATATCTCATCATGGTCGTCATCCTGGTGGTGGGCGCGGTGTATGCGCTGCCCAACCTGTACGGCGAATCGCCTTCGGTGCAGATTTCCAGCACCGGCGGCAGCAAGGTGGACAACGCCCTGCTGCTCAAAGGCGAGCAGATTCTCGACGCCGCCGCGCTCAAGCCCGATTCGGCCGATTTCAACGGCGCCACGGTGAACTACCGCTTCAGCAACACCAGCGTGCAGCTCAAGGCGCGCGATGTGCTGGCCAAGGCGCTCAACCCGGACGCGGACAATCCGCACTATGTGGTGGCGGTGAACCTGCTGTCGCGCTCGCCCGGCTGGCTGACCGCGCTCAACGCCAACCCCATGTATCTCGGCCTCGATCTGCGCGGCGGCGTGCACTTCCTGTTGCAGGTGGACATGCAGGCGGCAGTGCAGAAAAAGCTCGACTCCATTTCCGGCGAGCTGCGCCGCGACCTGCGTGACAAGGACGCGCGCTACACCAAGCTGGAGCGCGTGGGCGACACCATCCAGGGCGTGTTCGTCGATGCCGCCGCCTTCAATCAGGCCAAAGACCTCATCACCCGCCAGCATGCCGACCTGCAATTCGCTCCGCAGCCGCCCGCCGGGCCGAACAGCTTCAGCGTCAGCCTGACCCCTGCCGCCGTGTCGCAGGAAGAAGCCTACGCGATCAAGCAGAACATCCAGACCCTGCACAACCGCATCAACGAGCTTGGCGTGGCCGAGCCCATCATCCAGCAGCAGGGGCGTGACCGCGTGGTGGTCGAACTGCCCGGCATTCAGGACGTGGCGCGCGCCAAGGACATTCTGGGCCGCACCGCCTCGCTCGAAGTGCGCATGGTGGACGACAGCGCCGCAGCGCAGGCCGCGCTGGCCGGGCAGGGCCCGCTTCCTTCCGGCGACCAGATCTTTCCTGACCGCCAAGGCGGCAAACTGGTGGTCAAGCGCGACGTGCTGCTCACCGGCGACAACCTCACCGACGCCCAGCCCGGCTTCGATCAGCAGACCAACGAGCCCGCGGTGTTCCTCACCCTCGACTCCAAAGGGGCGCGCATCTTCCAGGACGTGACCCGCGAGAATGTGGGCAAGCGCACCGCGATGATTCTGTTCGACCGCAACCGCGGCGAGATCATCACCGCCCCGGTGATCCGCAGCGAAATCGCCGGCGGGCGGGTGCAGATCTCGGGCAATATGACCGTGCAGGAAGCCAACGACACCGCGCTGCTGCTGCGCGCCGGCGCCCTGGCCGCGCCGATGCAGATCATTGAAGAACGCACCGTCGGCCCCAGCCTCGGGCAGCAGAACATCAACCAGGGCTTCCACTCGGTGACCTGGGGCTTCGTCGCCATCGTCATCTTCATGTCGATCTACTACATGTTCTTCGGCGTGGTGTCCTCCATCGCGCTGGCGGTCAACCTGCTGTTGCTGGTGGCTGTGCTGTCCATGCTGCAGGCCACACTCACCCTGCCTGGCATCGCGGCCATGGCGCTGGCGCTGGGCATGGCCATCGACTCGAACGTGCTGATCAACGAACGCATCCGCGAGGAACTGCGCAACGGCGCCAGCCCGCAAAACGCCATCTTCCACGGCTATGAACGCGCCTGGGCCACCATCTTCGACTCCAACGTCACCACGCTGATCGCCGGTGTCGCCCTGCTGATCTTTGGCTCGGGCGCCATCCGCGGATTTGCCGTGGTGCACGTGCTGGGCATTCTCACCTCCATGTTCTCGGCGGTGTTCTTCTCGCGTGGATTGATCAATCTCTGGTACGGCCGCAAACGCCGCCTGCACAGCATCTCCATCGGCCAGATCTGGAAGCCGCAAGCGGCAGAGGCCACTGCAGGTGCGCTGCCGCCTGGCGCCGCGAGTGACGCCGTGAAAGCCGGAAAGCCGCTGGACGCACCCACGCCGCGCACCACCAAGCCGCGCCGCAAGGTGCATTGATCGCGCCCAGCCGCCGCGGCCCTCAGACTCCCGATTCAAGGCACATCATGGAATTTTTCCGTATCAAGCGCGACATCCCGTTCATGCGCAATGCGCTGACGTTCAACGTCGTCTCCGCGGTGCTGTTTGCCGCCGCGGTGTTTTTTCTCATCACCCGCGGG
>JAQTVS010000030.1 GCA_028706735.1 Thiomonas sp. | reverse complement strand
GGCAAAAACTGTCCTCGCTGGGCCCCATTTTGGCTACGCCGCTCTCCGAGAACGCTTTCGACGACCAAAGCCCGACAGGCTCCTAGACCTGCCGCTGCGCATCACCCCTCCGAGAAGCAAGGAAGCTGGGGCCGGACGGGCGTTTTCTTGAGTGTCCGCCGGGCTTGCCGGCACAGGACGGCGCGGCCGACAGCATCACGCGCATTCGCGGGGGTGGCCGTCAAAGTGTGAAGTAATCGACGCGGTCTTTAGATAAGGCGCATTTACACTTCGCCCAACTCAAAAAACCGGGGCAGATCGCACAGCATCGTGCGGGATCCCGGCCCCAGTTTTTTTGCTGCATGCCTGGTTCCACTCCACTGTTTTCCTCTGCACAGACGCTTGCGTCGCAAGGCGGCTCGGCCATGCAACGCCGGCTGCGCCGTGGCTATTGGGGCTTGGTCGGGCTCACCTTGTTTTTCGCTGTCTGGCTGGCCTGGATCAACTGGCAGCGCCAGGACGACGCGCTGCGGAGCACCCTGCGGGTGGAAACGGCGTTTCTCGCGGATGCCACCTCGGCCTACCTCGACCGGTATGAATCGGTCATGTCCGCGCTTGGCAACGATCTGCAGATGCGTCCTGAATTGCTGACTGCGCCCGATCAGCTCCAGCCGCTGTTGCAGCGCTATCGCGCCCTGCTCGGGCCGGAGCAGGCCTTGTCGATCAACCTGTCCATGGCCGACGGCCAGATGTTTGCCACGACGTTGCCCGGCGCGCGGCGCTTGCCCAATTTCCGCACCATGTCCGACATCTGGCCGGGCATCCAACAGGCGGTGCAAATCAAGGGTCTGGAGGTGGGCAAGGCGGTGTATGGCCCCATGCTGCACCGCTGGGTGATTCCTCTGCGCCTGATCGTGAAAAACGCCGCGGGGCAGCCGCAGTTGCTGATCGCGGTGCCGGTGGAGCTCAATGAATTTCTCGAGCGCTGGCGGCGTTCCGTGGCGGCCGCGGAATATGCCATGCCCGGCATGGCGATCGCGCTGATGCGGGCAGATGGCTATCTGCTCGCGCGCTGGCCTGCGCCCAAGACGGACGATCTGCCGCGCTTCTACAGCGCCAAGCGGCAGGGGGAGCTGGCTCGTGCGGTGCAGCGTGCGCCGGATGGCGCCATGTCCGGTCTGTTCAGTGGCCGGGTGGACTCGGACGACATCCCCCGCCTTGGCGCCTGGGTGCGCCTGCCGCACTATGCGGTACTGGTCAATATGACTGTGCCGCGCGCGCTGCTCTGGCGCGATTTCTGGCGCGCCTACTGGCCTGCGCTGACCATTCTGGCGCTGTGGCTGGCGGTGCTCACGCTGGCCTATCGGCTGGTGCGCAAACAGGCCGAGCGCGACAGCACGCAACTGCGCGACCGCGCCGAGATCATGTACCGGCTCGCCAATCAGGACAGTCTCACCGGGCTGCTCAACCGGCGCGGCATGAACGAGCATCTGCAGCGCGCCCATGATCGCGCCAGAGAGCATGGCATCGGCTATGCGCTGGTGCTGTTCGACCTCGACCATTTCAAGCTGATCAACGACGGCTTCGGCCACGCCGCCGGGGATGCCGTGCTGCAGCAGGTGGCGCATTTGCTGCAGACCCGGGTGCGCAAGGAAGACCATGTGGCGCGCTGGGGCGGCGAGGAATTTCTGGCGCTGCTGCCCGATTCGTCGCTGGAGACCGCGCACGCTGCGGCGGAGAAGCTGCGCGACATCATCTCGCATACCCGCATGTCCGTTGGCGGCTCGGAGCTGCGGCTCACGGCGAGCTTTGGCGTTTCGGCCTGGGAGCATGCGAGCCATCTGACCGTGGCCGAGTTGCTGGGGCAATGCGACTCTGCCCTCTACAACGCCAAGGCTGGCGGACGCAACCGGGTCAAGCAGTTCGAGGGCAAGTCGGCGCAGGACTATCTGCAGGGCTTCACCCTCAAACGCGCCATTGAGGATGACCGCATCCGCGTGGCCTACCAGCCGCTGGTGTCCCTGGCCGATGGGCAGGTGATGGGCTTTGAAGCGCTTGCGCGGCTTGTGGCGGAAAACGGCGATGTGGTGCCCGCCGGGCAGTTCATCGACGTGGCCAACCGCCTGCGGCTGGAGCACCGCATAGATGCGCGCGTGTCCAAGCAGGTCATGGCGCGCTGCAGCCTGCGCATGGAGCAAACCGGCACGCCGATGAAGTACATGATCAACTGCTCCGCCGACTTCCTCAGCCGGCCGGAAGATGTGCAAAAGCTGCTCGACCGGGCGCAGCATTTCTGCAGCACTTGCGCGGTGGACATGACCGGCAAGGCCAAGCCCATGGTCATCGAGATCACCGAACGCCAACTCATCGGCGATGCCGAGGCCGTGCGCAAACTGGTGCAGCCGCTGATCGACTTCGGCTTCCAGCTCGCGGTGGACGATTTCGGCAGCGGCTATTCGTCCTATCTCTACGTGCTCAAGCTGCCGGTGAGCTACATCAAGATCGAGGCCGAGCTGGTGCGCGAAGCCGCGCACAGCCCGCGCGCGCAGGCCATGGTGCGCTCGATCAACAGCATGGCGCACGAACTCGGCATCCTGACCATTGCTGAAGGCATCGAGGACGAAGCCACCGCTGACGCCATGCGCCGTATCGGCGTGGACTGGGGACAGGGCTACTACTGGGGACGGCCGGAGATCGACGCACCGTCCAGCACGCCAGCCAGTCACTCTGCCACGGCGTACTTTGCCGCGAAATCCGCCAATTGAAGGGCGCGGAAATCGGGCAAGGCGGCGTTGATTTGCGCGTGGCTCCAGTTCCACCAGGCGATGCGGCGCATGGCCTGGGCAATCTCCGGGTCGCAACGGTCGCGCAACACGCGGGCGGGCACGCCCGCCACGATGGCATAAGGCGGCACATCCCGTGTGACCACGGCGCCGCTGCCGATGGCGGCGCCATCGCCGATGGTGACGCCGGGCATCACGGTGGCGTTGTGGCCGATCCAGACATCCGCCCCAATGCGCACCGCGTGCTGCTTGCGCCATTCGAAAAACGCGGCGTCGTCCGCCGCGTCAAAGCCGTGCGAGGCGCTGCGATAGGTGAAGTGATGCTGCGCCGCGCGCCAGGTGGGGTGGTTGCCCGGATTGATGCGCACACCCGTGGCGATGTTGCAGAACTTGCCGATATGCGCATGGGAAATCTGGTTGTCCCCCATGGCATAACTGAAATCGTCCAGCGTGCTCTCGATCACGCTGCTGCGCGGGCCGAGGTAGGTGTAGTCGCCGAAGCGGGAGCCGCGCACCCAGGAGGTGGAGTCGATTTCCGGCGAGCGGCTGAGCGGTCTTCCTGTAGACCAGGGATCGGTTGGCGTGCCGCAGTCGATGCGTTGCATGGTTTCAACCCGGATTTTAGAAAAAGCGTTTGCGGATTTGCGATGAGATCAGGTCGATGGCGCTGACCGTGACGATGATGATGATCAGCACTGCTGCGGTCTGGCCGTATTGGAAGCCGCGAATGATTTCCCACAGAATGACGCCGATGCCGCCCGCGCCCACCATGCCGACCACCGACGCCGAGCGCACATTGGCCTCGAAGCGGTACAGGGTGTAGGAAATCCACAGCGGCAGAACTTGCGGAATGACGCCGTAAATCACTTCGTGCAGCGCCGAGGCGCCCGTGGAGCGGATGCCTTCGACCGGCTGCGGGTCGATGGCTTCGACCGCTTCGGAAAACAGCTTGGACAGGGTGCCCGTGGTGTGCACCCACAGCGCCAGCACGCCGGCGAACGGCCCCAGCCCCACGGCAACGACGAACAGCATGGCAAACACCATTTCGTTGATGGCGCGAAACGCGTCCATCAGGCGCCGCACGGGTTGATAGACCCAGGCCGGCACGATGTTCGCCGCCGACAACAAGCCCAACGGAACGGAGCACAGCACTGCAAGTGCTGTTCCCCATACTGCAATCTGCAGGGTGACCACCATCTCCTGCGCATACAGGCGCCATTCGGCGAAATCCGGCGGAAAAAAACCCGCGGCATACGCCGCCATATTCCCGGAGTCGCGCACCAGGTCGAGCGGGCGGATGTCCGCCCCTTGCCAGGAGGCGGCAAGGATGGCGAGGATCAGTCCCCAGCCGATCAGCGCGCCCCAGCGTTTTGGAGCGGCTGCCGGAAGGTTGGACGCAGGGTTGGGCAGATGTGCGGACATGACGGTCTCGGGCCGGGGCAAGAAAAAGCCGGGCGCCGGGCCAAGCGGCCCGGCGTGCGCGTTTACTTCAGTGCGGCGAGTTGCTCGTCGATCTTGGCGACCTGCGATTTTTTCTCTTCGGCGCTCAGCTTGCTGTCCGCCTCGATCTTGGTGCGCTTGGTGAACAGGGCGAGCTGGCGGATGGGCACGAGCTGGGCATTGGTCGAGGGCTTGAAGCCCGACAGGCCAAGTCGCTTGAGCGCAGCCTTCTGCGCAGGGGTTTTGCCGTAGGAGAAGAAGAAATCGCCGATCTTGGTCTTCTCGGCCTGCGGCAGATCCTTGCGATACACCAGCGGATCGGACGGAATCAGCGGCGAGGTCCAGATCACCTTGATCTTCTCGAACTCGGCGGGGTGCACCATTTTCAGCCGGTCCATGCTCTCGGTGTTGTTGGTCGCCAGATCGACCTGGCCATTGGCCACGGCCATGGCGTTGGACTCATGGTTGGCGCTGCGCGTGACCTTGAAGAAGGTCTTGGGGTCGATATTGTTTTTGGCGAACACGTAATACGAGGGCACCAGGAAGCCCGAAGTGGAGTTGGGGTCGCCGATGCTGAAGCTCAGCGACTTGCCGTCCTTGAGTGCCTGTTCCAGTGTGTTGATCGGGCTCTTCTTGTTGACGATGAGCAGCGAGTAGTAGCCGGCCGAGCCGTCTGCGGCAATGGTCTGGGCGAAGACTTCACCGTCGGATCGGTCCACCGCTTCCATGGCCGACTTGTTGCCGAACCAGGCCACCTGCACCTTGTTGAAGCGCATGGCTTCAATCACCCCGGCATAGTCGGGGGCGAAGAAGGGCTTGATGTCATAGCCGGTCTGCTTGGCCATTTCCGCCAGCACGGGCTCCCAATCCTTTTTCAGATTGGTGCTCGATTCGGTGGAGATGATGCCGAAGTTGATGGTGGCAGCCTGCGCTGCGGCGCTCAGGCCGATGGCGCAAACAGCGGAGACGACGATTTTTTTGAACATGGTGAAACTCCCTGAGGTCTTGGTGGAAAAAGTCATGGGTGGAAAAAATGGCCGGTTCAGGCGGCTTGCGCCATGACCAGCTCTGGTCGAGCCGGGGCGGCGCGTGGGGGACTCTCAGCCTGTTCCGGAGAAAGGACGTCGTCGGCCAGCACGCCGTAGAGGCTGCGCAGCATGCCGGGGGTCAGTGCCGCCGAGGGCCCGTCGTATGCCACCTTGCCCTGATGGAGCGCGATGGTGCGCGGGCAATAGCGCAGCGCCATGTCCACCTGATGCAGCGAGACGAGAACCGTCACGCCGTCTTCGCGGTTGATGCGGGTGAGAATCTCCATGACCCGGCGCGACGATTCCGGGTCGAGCGAGGCGATGGGTTCGTCGGCCAGCACCACCTGCGCCTGCTGCACCAGCGTGCGTGCAATGGCCGCGCGCTGCTGCTGCCCGCCGGACAGCGTGGAGGCGCGCTGGTGCGCCTGCTCGGCAATGCCCACGCGCTGGAGCGCGGTGAGCGCCTGGGCGCGTTCCTGCTGGGTGAACCAGCCGGTCAGGCTGCGCAGCCAATGGGTGCGGTGCAACTGCCCGGCGAGCACATTGGTCAGCACCGGCAGGCGGCCCACCAGATTGAACTGCTGGAACACCATGCCCACGCCGGCACGCACGCGGCGCACATTGCGCGCCACGCGGCCACGGTGTTGCACGGTCTGGCCGTTGATGCAGATCTCCGAGACAGAAGCCGGATCGGCCACGATCAGCCCAGCCAGATGGCGCATCAGCGTGGACTTGCCCGAGCCGGACGCGCCGATGAGCGCCACCATCTCGCCTTTGCCGATGTGCAGATCAATATCGCACAGCGCATGGCGGCCGTTGGCGAAATGCTTGTTCAGCCGGGTGACGCGGATGGCGGTTGTCATGGCAATCCTCTGGAAATTTGTCTAGACAGGTCGGCAGTTTGCGGCCCGGATGTGACAACGGCTTGACGCTTTTGAGAACTTTTTGTTACGCCTGCGGCGGATTGCCGCAGTGCATGCAATATGCAGAGACCAGACGGTGCTCAGACCACCCGCTGGCCTTCGCGCCAGACGGCCCGAACCACCGGGTGGACAGAGCCGTCAGCCAGGGGAATGGGGCGAACCTGCACCAGATCCGCGCGCAGGCCCAGGGCGATCTGGCCGCGATCGCTCAGGCCAAGCGCCGCCGCGGGGTTGCGCGTGACCATGGACATGGCTTGCGGCAGCCCGATGTCGTCCTGCTGATGCAAAGTGAACACGGCGCTGAGCAGGCTGCCCGGGACATAGTCGGATGAGAGGATGTCGAGCAGGCCCAGACGGGCCAGCCCGCGCGCCGACACATTGCCCGAGTGCGAGCCGCCGCGCACCACATTGGGCCCGCCCATCACTGTGGAGAGGCCGCAGTCGCGCGCGGCCTGTGCGGCTGCAACGGTGGTGGGGAATTCAGAAATGCTCACCCCTTCATCGAGGGCCTGCGCGACGTGATCCGGCGTGGTGTCGTCATGACTGGCCAGGGTGATGCCGTGAGTTCTGGCGTAGTCGACGAAATAAGCGCGGTGCGGTTTCGCGTAGCGCGTCTGCAACTCGGCCGCCTCGGCCACCTTGGTCTGGAACTTGGCTTCGCTCCAGCCTTTCTTGCCGGTGTAATAAATGCGGGCATGTTCAATGTTTTCCCACTGCCGCTGCCCGGGCGTGTGGTCCATGAGCGAGATCAGCCTGAGCAGCGGGTGGTGGTGAAACGGCGTGAACAGGCCGATGGTGTTGGGCGCGGGCAGTTCGCAGCGCACATGCAGCAGATGGTCGGCGCGCAGTACGCCGCGTGCCCTGCAATCGCTCAGGCTGGCGAGCAGGGGGTTCCAGTCTTTGCCGCGCAGGCTGTCGGTGTCGGCTTCGCCTACGCCGATGGCGTCGAGCACGGTGGTGATGGCGGCGGCGGCAATCTCGGCGTCGTGCGCCAGCAGCGCGGGCATGACGGCCCAGTGCACGCCGGGGCGCGGCATGAGGTGGCGCTCCAGGTTGTCGGTGTGCAGTTCGATGAGGCCGGGAATCAGCAGATCACCGCCCAGATCGATGGCTTGCGGCAGAGAGGTGGGTTCAGTGTCCACCCCGCGGATCAGGCCGTCCTCGGCATAAAGACTGCCAAGGACCATGTCGTCGGCGGTGACGAGGCGGGCGTTGGTCAACAGTAAGCTGTTCATACAGCGCTCCGGAAGGTCTGCATCGAAACGCGGCGGGTGGCCACGGCGGCGGCTACGGCGGGGTCGTGAAACACGCCCACGATGGCCGCACCGCGCGAGCGCGCTTCGCCGATCAGTTCGATCACGGTCTGGGTGTTGGCGGCGTCGAGCGAGGCGGTGGGCTCGTCGAGCAGGAGCAGGACGCGGGGCTTGATCAGGCTGCGGGCTATGTTGACCCGTTGTTGCTCGCCGCCGGAAAACGTGGCCGGAGGCAGCGCCCACAGCGAAGCAGGAATGCGCAGACGCTCCAGCCATCGCCCCGCTTCCTCGCGGGCGGCGCGCACGGCGGCCTCGTCGGCGGCTCGGCCTTCGAGCAAAGGTTCTGCCACCACATCGATGGCAGGCACACGGGGGATGGCACGGAGGAACTGGCTGACGTAGCCGATGGTCTGCTGGCGCAGGGCCAGCAGTTCGCGCGGCGAGGCGCGGGTGAGGTCGATGGCCTCGGGAGTGCCTGGGTGCAGCATCACCCGGCCCTGATGGGCGCGGTAATTGGCGTAGATGAGTTTGAGCAGGGTGCTCTTTCCCATGCCCGAAGGGCCGTCGAGCACCACGCATTCACCGCGATGCACTTGCAGATCGACATGCCGCAGCACGTCGATGACGGCGCCGTGCTGTTGATGCAGGATAAAGCGTTTGCTCAGGTCTTCGATGTGCAGGAGGGGCAGGGTCATGGCGGCAGTACCGAGGAGACGAGGAGTTGGGTGTAGGCGTGTTCGGGGTCGTCGAGCACTTGGTCGGTGAGGCCGGATTCGATGACCTTCCCGCGCCGCATGACCAGGGTGCGGTGGGCCAGCAGCCTCGCCACGGCGAGGTCGTGCGTGACCAGTATGGCCGCGAGCCCGAGCTGCCGGGTGAGATGACGCAGCAGGTCGAGCAGCCGTGCCTGCACCGAGACATCCAGCCCTGAGGTGGGTTCGTCGAGAAACATCAGCCGGGGCAGGGTGATGAGGTTGCGCGCGATCTGCAGCCGCTGTTGCATGCCGCCGGAGAATGTGCCGGGCGTGTCGTCGATGCGCGCCGGGTCGATCTCCACGCGCTCCAGCCACATCAGCGCCTGGCTTCTGAGGTCGGCGTAGTTGCGTTGGCCCAGCGCCATGAGGCGTTCGGCCACATTGGCCCCGGCAGACACGTTCATGCGCAGTCCGTCGGCGGCGTGCTGGTGCACAAAGCCCAGATCGGTGCGGGCCAGCGCGCGGCGTTCGCCTTCGGGCAGGGCGTACAGATCGCTGGGGCCGTGCCTGCGCCGGTTGAACAGCACGCGCCCCTCATCGGGCGGCGCATGTCCGGCCAGGCTGTGCAGCAGAGTGCTTTTGCCTGAGCCGGATTCACCGACGATGGCCAGCACCTCGCCGGGCCAGAGATCAAAGGACACGTCATCGACCGCGCGCAGGGCGCCGAAGCGGCGCTGCAGGTGCTGCACCTGCAGCAGCGGGGCGGAAGCGTCGGCCGTCTGGGTTTCAGCGCAGGACATGGGGCGTTTCCTCTGAACGGGTTTGTTGCTGCGCGTTCTGGCGGCTGGTGCAGTAATGCGTGTCGGAGCAGACGAACATGCGTCCGCCCTGATCGTCGGTGATGATCTCGTCGAGATAGCTGTCGGTGGCGCCGCACAAGGCGCAGGGCTGCGACCAGCGCGGCACGGTGAAGGGATGATCGTCGAACGCCAGGCTCTCGACCGGGGTGTAAGGCGGCACGGCGTAGAGGCGCTTTTCGCGGCCCGCGCCGAACAGATGCAGGGCCGGGCTCATGTGCAGTTTGGGGTTGTCGAACTTGGGGATGGGCGAGGGCGCCATGACGTAGCGGCCGTTGACGAGCACGGGGTAGTCGTAGGTGGTGGCGATGTGGCCGTAGCGGGAAATGTCCTCGAACAGCTTGACGTGCATGAGGCCGTATTCGGCCAGGCCGTGCATCTTGCGGGTTTCGGTTTCGCGGGGTTCGAGGCGCTGCATTGGCTCGGGGACAGGCACCTGATAGACCATGATCTGGCCGTCGTGCAGCGGGGTTTCGGGAATGCGGTGACGGGTCTGGATGATCGTCGCGCGCGAGCTGTCCGTCGTGACTTCCACGCCCGCCGTGCGCTGGAAGAAGCGGCGGATGTTGACCGCGTTGACGGTATCGTCCGAGCCCTGGTCGATGACCTTGAGCACGTCGTGCGCGCCCAGCACGGAGGCCGTGACCTGAATGCCGCCCGTGCCCCAGCCATAGGGCAGGGGCATTTCGCGCGCGCCGAAGGCCACCTGATAACCGGGGATGCAAACGGCTTTGAGCAGGGCGCGGCGGATCATGCGCTTGGTGCGTTCGTCGAGGTAGGCGAAGTTGATCGGCGCGTCGTTCTCGCCGGTTGCGGAATGCGTCATGGCGCGTCTGTCTCCGGGGTCTGCTGTGCCTGGGCGGCGCGCATCTTGCGCACCAGATCGAGTTCGGACTGGAAGTCGACGTAATGCGGCAGCTTGAGGTGTTGCACAAAGCCCGAGGCTTCGAGGTTGTCGCTGTGCGAGAGCACAAACTCCTGCATCTGCGCGGGCGATTGCACGTCTTCGCCGAGTTCTTCGGCGCGCAGCGCGCGATCGACCAGGCTCATGGCCATCGCCTTGCGCTCGCTGTGGCCGAAGGCCAGGCCGTAGCCGCGGGTGAACTGCGGCGGCTCGGTCTTGCTGCCGGCGAACTGGTTGACCATCTGGCATTCGGTGAGCTCGATCTCGCCGATGGACAGCGGAAAGTCGAGCTCCTCGGGGGCGAGCACCACGTCCACCGCGCCGAAGCGGATTTCGCCGACAAAGGGGTGGCTGTGGGTGTAGCCGCGCTGGGTGGAGTAGCCCATTGCCAGCAGAAAACCCTCATCGCCGCGCGCGAGGTTCTGCAGCCGGGTGGCGCGGTCGGCGGGAAAGCGCAGCGGTTCGCGGGTGAGGTCGTGCGGGGCGGGGTCGTCTGCGGGAATCGGGTGGGTTTCCACCAGCCCTTCCTGATCGAGCAGATCGATCACGCTGGGGGTTGGGCCGCAGGCGGCGTCTTGCGTGTCGACTTGCACGGTTTCATCCCATGCGGCAGCGGCAGGGGCGGCGCTGGGTTGAGCCAGATCGAAGTCGAGCAGGCGCTGGGTGTAGTCATAGGTCGGCCCCAGAATCTGGCCGCCGGGCAGGTCTTTGAAGGTGGCGGAGATACGGCGCAACACGGTCATGCGCGCAGTGTCCAGCGGCACGCTGTAGCCCAGCCGTGGCAGGGTGGTGCGGTGCGCGCGCAGCAGAAAGATGGCCTCCACCGTATCGCCAGCGGCCTGCTTGAGCGCCAGCGCGGCCAGATCGGGGTCGTAGAGCGAGCCCTCGGTCATGACGCGGGCCACGGCCAGCCGGAGTTGCTGGCGGATTTGCGCCAGGCTGAGTTCGGGCACGGCCGGGTCGCCCCGCCGTTCTTCGGCCAACAGCTTCTGGCTGTTGAGAATGGCGGTCTCGCCACCTTTGACGGCAACGTACATGATTCAGCTCCCGATGCGGGTGGTGCGCGGCAGGCCGGCCAGCTGCTCGCCTGCGCACAGCAGCAGATCGACGCCTTGCGGAAACCGGGCGTGGTTGTCGGCCCACTGCGCCACGAAGTCGGCGGGAAGTCCGTCGACATTCAGCGCTTGCGTGCCGCGAATGCCGGGGCCGCTCAGCGTCCAGCCTGGGGTGTGGGCCAAAGCGTCCACCTGCACCAGACAAGTCGCACTAAGCTCGGGCTCGTATTCGGTGCCGCAGGCCAGTGTGGACAGTGCGGGCAGCTCGGCGCCGCTGGCGGCCCAGACGAACTGCGCCTGTTCGGCGTGTTCAACGATCTGGCAGCCGGTGTGAAACCGCAAATTGGCAATGGCGGCGTCTTGCCGCAAAGCGGGCGAAAGCCAGAGGGTGCAGTCCTGGTCGAGCAGGGCCAGCAGCACATTGACTGCCGCCGCTTGTGCATGAGCAATCGGCAGCCGTGCATCGCTGCGCACGGTGTGGATCTGGCCGGGGCGCGCGAAGGCATCGAGCACGGCGCGAAAGACGGCCTGGCTGTCTTGCACCGGGCGAGTAAAGCCGGGGCTGAGCGTTGCGAGAGAGGACGAAGACAGGTTGGGATTCATGCGTTGTCCTCGTCGTTGTCAGCCGCCTGGCCTTCGCGCGCCAGGGTGAAAAACTCCACCTTGGTGGCCAGGGCGCGGGCCATGCGGGTGCGGTGCGCTTCGGCCAGATGGGCTTCAATGCGCGCGAGCAGATCAGCGGGCACGTTGGGCTGGCAAGCGGGGTCTTGCAGCAGGGCATCTGCGGTCGCGGCGAGTTCGGCATGGCGTTTGCTGCGCCCCAGCACATAAGCCACGCCCACGGCTTCGCAGACCACCACGGCGGGGTCGGGACGCAGCGCGCAGCGTGTGACCGCGGCCTCCCCTAAATTGAAACGCTCGCCGGTGCCGCCCGCGCGGGCCTGCAGCATCACCAGGCCGGTTTCGGGGACACGCAACCATTGCGGCTGCGCACCGCAAAAGGGCGATACGACAGACTCCAGCAGATCGAGCGGAGCCCGGGCGAGCAGTTCCATCCAGCGCTGGCGCGGCGGGCCTGGGCGATCCGGTGGCATGCCACGAAAGTGCAACATCAGCGTGTTAGCCTCAAAGTTGTCTAGATAAATTCTAGGAATGAAGCGTAAGCGCAGGGCGTGTCTATTTTGTGACAAGAGACTTCATGCACACCGAAGATAGAAACCAACTTCATCCCGAACGCGAAAGCGTGTGGGCCGGCATTGCTGAGCAGATCACGCAGGACATCGCCCGTGGCGAGCACCCACCAGGTGCGCGCCTGCCCACCGAACACCGGCTGGCGCAGCAGTTCGGCGCCAACCGCCATACCGTGCGACGGGCCTTGTCCAGTCTGGCCGCGCGGGGGCTCGTCCGCATGGTGCAGGGCAGCGGCACTTATGTGGAAGACTTTGCCGTGGACTTGGCGCTTGGGCGGCGCACCCGCCACAGCGAGAGCATGCTGGCTGCAGGGCTGGAGGGCGAACTGCAGGTGGTGCGGTGGATGCATCTGCGCGCCAGCGCCGAGATTGCGCACGCACTGCAATTGCCGCCGCGCAGCCGGGTGCTGCAAATCGACGTGCTCGGCCTGGCCAACGCGCGCCCGATGCACTTCAGCCAGCGCTGGTTTCCACTGCCGCGCTTCGCGGGCCTGGCCAGCGGCGTGGAGCAGACCGGCTCCATCACCCGTGCCTTCGCCATGCGGGGCGTGGCAGACTACCAACGGCGGGAAAGCCGCATCGCCGCCATCCTGCCCGACGCGCTGGTGGCGCAGTTTCTGCGTCAGCCTGCCCAGCGTCCGGTGCTGGAGGTTCACAGCGTCAACGTCGATCCCAATGGGGTTCCCATCGAGTATGCGACGGCCTGGTTCGCCGGTGACCGCATCACCCTCACGGTGCGGCACGATGTTTGAGTCGGCGCGTTATGCGGTGTATTTTTCGCCTCCGTCCGGCTCTGCCTGGGCCGAGGCAGGCGCACGCTGGCTGGGGCGGAGCTATTTCAACACTGTCGAAGCCCTTGCGACAGGCCGACAAGCCTTGCCCGAAGGCTGGAACGAAGCCGCCTTCGCCGCCATCACCCGCGCGCCGCGCCGCTACGGTTGGCACGCCACGCTCAAGGCGCCTTTTCGTCTGATGGCCGGACGCACCGAAGCAGAGCTGCTGGCTGCGGTGGAGGCGCTCGCCGCGCAGATTCCGAGGCTGTATCTGCCTGCGCTTGCGGTGCAGCGCATGGGAAATTTTTTGGCGATGGCTCCGCAACAGCCCAGCGCCGCGTTGCAGGCGCTGGCCCAGCGCTGCGTGGAGGGTCCGCACGACTTTGCCGCCCCGCCCGATGAAGCCGACATTGCCGCGCGCATCGCGCAAGGGCGGCTGGATGAAGAGCAGCAAGCCCTGCTGCGCCGCTGGGGCTATCCGTATGTGATGCACCGCTTTCGTTTCCACATGACGCTGACTGGTGACCTGTCCGGGCTGAACGCGGCGCAGCAGGCCGCGCTCCACGCACACGCGCACGCCCAGTTCGACGCGTTGCCGCAGCCCCTGCCCATCGACGCACTCTCGCTGCTGCGCGAGTCCTGCAAGGAATCGGATTTCCGCCTCGTTGCTCAGGCGCCGCTGAGATGAGTGCGGGCCGCCTGATCTACGTCATCGGCCCTTCGGGCGCTGGCAAGGACAGCGTGCTCGCCTGGTTGATGCAGCATGCTGGGCCACAGGAAAATCTATCTCTGGCGCGCCGCTGCATTTCCCGGGCTGGCCACGAAGCCAGCGAATCGCATGAGGCGCTCACCCCGCAGGCATTTGCCGCGCTGCGTGATGCAGGCGCGTTTGTCATGCACTGGTCCGCCAACGGCCTGGAGTACGGCGTGCGCCATGCCGAGCTGGCGCCGCTGCATCAAGGACGCACGGTGCTGGTGAATGGCTCGCGCGGTTGGCTGGAGCAGGCCCGCAACAAATTTCCAAGTCTGATCGTGGCGCAGATCATGGCGTCCCCCGAGGTGCTCGCTCAGCGTCTGCAGCAACGCGGGCGGGAGACTCCCGACAGCATTGCCGCCCGACTGGAGCGCGCGCGCAGGCTTGGGCTCGCGCCACATGAAGTGGACATCAGCGTGATGAACGACACCACGCTCGATGCCGTCGGGGCCGCGTTGCTGCGCAGGCTCAGGCAGCTTGGCTGACGGCTTGCGGGATGATCGGCAGCTCGCCGCTTGCGTGTTCCAGGCTCAGGCGTTTGGTTTCATGGATGCCAAATAGCGTCACTGCGGCGGCGATCACGCTGATCACAGCAAGAAAGTTCAAGGCGAAGCCGGCGCCGTAGCTGTGAAACAGCGCTGGAAAGAGGAAGGCGGTCAGCGTCGCGCCGATCCGCCCAGACGCCACAGTCAAGCCCTGCACCAGGCTGCGCACCTTGGTTGGCGCCAGCTCCACCCCGAGCAGTCCTGCCGCACTCACCGAGCCCGGCCCGGCTTGCGAAAACAGGTTGAACAGCCCGAACAGCGCAATGCCCAGCATGGCTCCGGCGCTGGCTGCGGCGATGCCGGAACTTGAATACAGCCCGTAGCCGAAGAGCATCAAGGCCATGCCGCCGAAGCCTGCCGCCTGCAGCGGCTTGCGCCCGATGCGGTCTGTCAGCATGGCGCCGATGATGGCGCCTGGCACGGTGAAGACCAGGAAGTTCGCCAACTGGAATACGCCGGGGTTCAGCCCCACGCGCTGCGCCAGCAGCGAAGGCCCGAACAGAATGCTGGCGTAGATCACGATGTCGAACAGAAACCACAGCGCACACGCTGCGGCGAAGGTGCGCCAATGGCGCAGGAAATAGGTTGCCATCGGGGTGCGGTCAACCTGGACTTCGATCTGGGCGGGCTGCTCGACTCCAGCGCTGCGCGCCGCGGCGTGCACGGCTTGCAGATTGCCTTCCACCCGTCC
>JAQTVS010000325.1 GCA_028706735.1 Thiomonas sp. | reverse complement strand
TAGCAACACCAGCGGAATGAATGCCGAGGCCGGCATGTAGCGCACAAAATCATTGACTGGCTGCAACAGGGCCTCAAACCATTTGTACGCACCGATGTAAATGCCCAGCGGCACACCGATGGCCGCCGCCAGAACAAAGCCCATGACCACGCGATAAATGCTGATCAGGGTGTCATTGGACAGGCCGTTCTGCGTCCAGTCCGCGAAGCTATGCACCACATCAAGTGGCGACGGCAGGAACAGCGACCCCACCCATCCGCTGGCCGCAACCCACTGCCAGGCGATCAGAGGCAGCACAAAGCCGCTGATGGACAAGACGATATAGGCCCAGCGCGGAATGGCCGCTCTGATGCGCAGGCGGCTTTGCCAACGTCGTCCACCAGGCTGGAAAGGCTGCGCGGCAAGCGGCACGCTGCCGCCCGCATCCAGGGGTTGTGCGCTCATGGGATCTCCGTTCAACGGTGCATCAATGGCGTGGATGCATCAAGGCTTGATTGCCTCTTTGACAATCGATGCGTCGATGAAGACCGCCGGGTCGGGGCTGGCGTCGATCTGCTTCTGGCTCACGAGAAACGCGCCGGTGGCCGCCGTGCTGGTGTAAAGCGAGACGGGTGACGTACTCTTGCTCATCGCTTCCTCATTCAGCTTGGGGCCAAACAGCTTGGTGCCCGCCAGGCTCAGTGCATATTCCTCAGGCTTGAGTCCGACATGCGGCGCCATGATGGCTGCCGCCTTGGCCGGATTGGCGTCAATGAACTTCACCGCATCGAACCAGGCTTTGGTCATGGCAACGAAGTCCTTGCGGTGTGCGGCCAGCGCAGAGTCACGTGCATACACCACATCAGGAATCAGGCCGGGGGCGGATTTGCTGGTAAAGAGTGGATGTCCGGCCTTGCGCGTCTGAATGCGCTGGATCCAGGGATTCCACACCCCGGCCGCAGGGAGTTTCCCGGCGATCAATGCGGCAGCGGCATCCCCCGTGGACATGTTGACGAAGTTCACGTCCTTCTCGCTCAGCCCGTTTTTCTGCAGGCCGGTCGCTGCGAGATAGTTTTCAATCGACCCGATCTCCAGTCCAATCGTTTTGCCCTTCAGTTCCGCAAACGATTTGATGTTGTTGCTGACCATCAGGGCATCGTTTCCTGCCGAGTTGTCAGTCACCAGAATGACCTTGGCTGGCACCTTCTTCACGGCAGGGGACAAGGTATCGATCAATGCTTGGCAATTGGCATCGATCTGCCCCGCAGAGAGCGCGTTGACCGAGGTCATGTAGTCCGGAAACCAGACCAGCTTGACGTCTGCCCCATATTTCTTGAAATAGCCTTCCTTCTCTGCGACGTACCAAGCCACCCAGCCCGGCCAGTCGGACACGCCCAGTGCGACTTGGGCAAAGGAGGGCACGGGGTGCAGCGCCAGCGTGAGCATGCCAGCAGCAGGAAGGACTTTGCGAAGAAGCGTTTGCAACAGGGACATGGCGGGCTCCAGAATGTCAGGGATGAGTCGGAGGCGCGCCATTTGGGCGTCCTCCCGGGCTTTTATCCCTCCGTGGAGCTCTGCAGTTGCAAAGCCGGCAAGCTCTTGGACCAGGCATCGCAACCAACGAAGAGCGACCGGAACCCTAGCTCACCTCAGTGCGCACTCAGCTGTGCGCCTCCTATTTCCTACTCAGCAGGAACCATGCCAAGCACTGCCCCATCATGATCATGCGTTCTGACGAACAGATAGCCACCTCAAGGCGCACCATTCAAGAACACTATGGCACTGTCATGGTGCATTTTGCACACAGAGTATTGGATTGGCATCGGTTCCACCACGCCGCTGCGTCCTTGGGTCGCGGCTGCCGCGCTTGGAAGGAAAGATCGACCCAGGTGGCGAGTGGTGACTGAACCACGCCTTGCGCCGCGCGTCTGCAGTCAGGCCGACCTGCGTCTGCCCCCATGGGTCATGCGACCGTGAACTGGCCCATCATGCCATTGTCTTCATGTTCCAGAATGTGGCAGTGGTACATGAAGGGATGGTCTTTGCCAGCGGGCTGATCGAATCGGGCAATCAGGCGGACCGTTTGGTTGCGCCGCACGAGAACGACGTCTTTCCAGCCTCGCTCATGTTCCGGCGGAGCCACGCCATCGCGCGAGAGAATCTGAAACGACGTGCCATGGATATGGAAGGTATGCGCCATATGGCCCTCGTTCCTCACTTGCCAGACCTCGGTGCTCCCCAGGCGCACACGCTGGTTGATCACTGCCATGTCCATGAACTGGCGGTTGATGGAAAACAGCTTTTCCATGCCGACGCCCATACTCATGCCGCCAGGGCCGGTGTTTGCGCCCATGCCCTGATCCCCCGACATGCCCCCCATCGCGCCCATTGCCCCACCTCCCATGGCGCGCCGCATCCCTTGCATCCCCTGCAAGCTGAACTGTCGCGGGGGCGCGTCGATGCGTAGAGGCGGGATCGCCATCAGATGATCTGGAAGCCGCCCCGGCCTCCCGGCGGGGGCGCCAACCCGAAGCTGCAGCAGGTCGAACCCCTGGCGATCAAATCGATCAGCGTCCATGGGCATGCTGCTCAGGCCGGGAACAACAGAACCCGAGTCACTGCGCAACACCAGAGTGTTTCCTTGGAGTTTGCGCAAATCGACCAGAATCTCCGCACGCTCCGCTGCTGCGAGAAGCAAACTGCGCCTCTCCACAGGGCGAGCCAGCAATCCGGCATCGCTGGCAACCACATAAAAACTCTGTCCGCTGGCGAAAGCAAAGTGATAAAGGCGCGCATTCGATCCGTTGACCAGACGCAGCCGCACCCATTGCGCAGGAACGTCGACATAAGGCTGTTCACAACCGTTCACCAGAAACCGGTCGCCCTTCATGCCCATGCGATCCATCATGCTGTTCATATAGCGCAGCGTGCCATCGGCCCCGAAGCGCCGATCTTGCACGATCACGGGAAAGTCATCCACACCCCAGGTATGCGGCAACCCGAGGGCGCGATCCACGCCATCATCGACCAGCAGCAGCCCCGCCATTCCGGCGTAGACGTGGGGACCTGTCAGCCCATCCGGGTGGGGGTGATACCAGAGGGTCGCACCGGGTTGATCCAGGGTATAGACGTAATCCATGGAATGCCCCGGCGCGATCAGGCTTTGCGGGCCACCATCCATCGTGCCGGGCACATGGGCGCCGTGCCAATGGGTGGTCGTCGGCTGGTTCAACGCATTGCGAACCTGGATCCGCACCCGTTTGCCGCGCGGGATGCGCAGCGTTGGGCCCAGATAGGCCCCGTTATAGCCCCAGGTGGGTGTCTGCACACCCGCGAGCAAGGTGCTGATTCCGGGTGCGATTCGCAATGCATACGCCAGACTGCCATCCGCCTGAGCCTGTCCGCCGAGTTGCCTAGGGATGGGCATGGGGCGGGTAAACACGCCGGACGGCACTGCCGCGCCGCGCGCGGTGTTTGCACCCATGCCAGCCATGCCGCCCTGACCCATGCCCGGCATCGACCCCATCATCATGCCGCCCATGCCCTGTGCATGCGTGCGGCCCGCCAACCAGAGGGAACTGCCCGCCACAGCCCCAACCACCATCTGGCGCCGGGTCATAT
>JAQTVS010000324.1 GCA_028706735.1 Thiomonas sp. | reverse complement strand
CAGCTCACCAAAGCCGTTCTGCTCCAGGAAGCGGGCGATCATCATGCTGCGGTTGCCGCTGCGGCAGATGACGACCAGCGGCTTGCTCTGATCGAGCTCGTTTTGCCGCAGGGGCACGATGCTCATAGGGATGTGCGTGACGGGGCAGTGCGGGTGCTTGATCGCCGCCATCTGAAATTCCCAGGGCTCGCGTACGTCGAGGAACTGCCATTCGGTGATGGGGGCGGAGGCGGCCTCGATCTTGTCGGCCAGTTCGCGCACGCTGAGTTGCTTGATCATCAGGGAGTCCTTGTTTTCAGGTTCAGAATTGGAAGCGCGAGGGCTCGGGGAAAAGCTCCAGCCGCGTGGCCACGGTATCGAACAGATCGCGGGTGCGGAAGTCGGTCTCCGTCGCACGGGTGACGATCTGCGCCCGCATCACCGGCTCGTCGCCGACGATGGCGGCCAGCCGTCCGCCCGGCTTGAGGCGCTGCAGCAGGTCTTGCGGAATCTGTGCGACCGAACCGGAGAGCACGATGGCGTCGAATTCGGCGCGCTTGGTGTAGTGCGCGCCGTCGGCCTGTTCGACGGTGACGTTGCTCATGCCGGCGCGCTGCAGGTTGGCGCGCGCCATTGCCACCAGTTCCTCGTGGAGTTCCAGGGTCTGCACCGCGGCGGCGCGATGGCCGAGCAGGGCGGCCATGAAGCCGCTGCCCGCACCCACTTCGAGCACCCATTCATCTTTGCGCAGCGCAAGTTCCTGCAGGATGCGTGCTTCCACCTTGGGAGACAGCATGTTCTGGCCGCAGGGCAGCGGGATTTCGGTGTCCATGAAGGCCAGGCCGCGATAGGCCGCGGGAACAAAGTCTTCGCGGCGCACGCTGCCCAGCAGGTCGAGGATGCCGGCGTCCAGCACATTCCAGGGGCGGATCTGCTGTTCGATCATGTTGAAACGGGCTTGCTCGATGTTCATCGGTTCTCCGCAACGCAGGGGGAAAGTTGCACAGTTTAATTTGTCATGCAAAACCGGCGCGCGGAGCGGTGTCTGCGGTGGAGCAAATTTCGCGCCGGTTGCCGCATCGTTGCGGGCTAAGACGTTCATATCCAAATCCAATTAGAAATTTATGGTAATTGACATAAATTATCAGCAAGACGTTCAGCACGGAGAAGGTCATGTCGTATGCCTCCACACTCGATCAGCGCACCGCTCAGGCCGCGCATCTCGCCTTGGGCGGCGGCGCAAGGGGCGCGCACGGGCTGCGGCGTACCTTGCCCTTCATCGGGCCAGCGGTGGTGGCCTCGGTGGCGTATGTCGATCCGGGAAACTTCGCCACCAATATCCAGGCTGGGGCGCAGCATGGCTACGCCCTGCTGTGGGTGGTGCTCTGGGCCAATCTGGCGGCGATTTTGGTGCAGGGGCTGTCGGCCAAGCTGGGCATCGCCACCGGGCGCAATCTGCCTGAACTCATCCGCGCACGTTTTCCCCGCAAGCTGGTGTGGTTCTACTGGGTGCAGGCCGAGATCGTGGCGATGATGACCGATCTGGCCGAGTTTCTGGGCGCCGCGTTGGCACTGCACCTGCTGTTTGGTCTGCCCATGGGGGCTTCGGTACTGGCGGCGTTTGTCGTGGTGATGGGCATTCTGACGCTGGAGCGCAAGGGCTTTCGTCCGCTTGAACTGGTGGTGGCCGCGCTGGTGGGGGTGATTGCACTGGGCTATGGCCTGCAGCTTGCGCTGAGCCATCCTGCCTTGCTGCCCATCCTCAAAGGCACGCTGACGCCCAGTTTCGGCGGCAGCCCCGATGCGGTGTATCTGGCCGTGGGCATTCTGGGGGCGACCGTCATGCCGCACGTCATCTATCTGCATTCCAGCCTGACGCAGCGGCGCATTCAGGCGCCGGTTCAGCGGCGGGCGCTGCTGATGCGTTTCGCCTGGAAGGACGTGATGCTGGCGATGGGACTGGCCGGTCTGATCAATATGGCCATGCTGGCGGTTGCCGCGGCCACCTTTCACCAGCAGGGCCTCGCGGCGAATGATCTGAGCGAGGCCTATCGCACCCTTGCACCGATGTTGGGCGCGGGGGGGGGCCACGGTGTTCGCTTTGGCGCTGCTGGCCAGCGGCATTTCGAGCAGTGTGGTGGGCACCATGGCGGGGCAAGTGGTGATGCAGGGGCTGGTGGGCTTTACCGTGCCGCTGAGGGTGCGCCGTCTGGTCACCAGCTTGCCGGCTGTCGTGGTGGTGATGTTGGGCATCGATCCGACGCGCACCCTGGTGTTTTCGCAGGTGGTGCTGTCGTTCGGCATTCCCTTCGCGCTCGTGCCCTTGCTGATGTTCACCTCCAACCGGAGTTTGATGGGCGAATTGGTCAATCGGCCGACCGTGCGCTGGGTCGGGTGGGCGGTGACGGCGCTGATCATCGCGCTCAATGCGCTATTGCTGTGGAAGCTGATTTGATTTTTGGTGTCGAAAGTGTGAGCAGGAGTAAATACGATTGAATTACAAATAAAAGTGAATAGCATTTGCAGCACAAGCCTTCGCATTCGTGTGGGCAGATGAGAGGCAAATGCCATGTCCGCGAGTTCCACCCTGCCACAGTCCGGCCCCCGAGCGCTATCCCGACTGGCCATTTTTCTGGCCGTGCTCGGCCCAGGCTTGGTGGTCATGCTGGCCGATACCGACGTCGGCAGCGTGATTACTGCGGCGCAAAGCGGCGCGCAGTGGGGCTACCAACTGCTCAGTCTGCAACTCGTGCTCATTCCCATTTTGTATGTGGTGCAGGAGCTCACGGTGCGGCTGGGCATTTTCACCGGCAAGGGGCACGGCGAACTCATCCGCGAAACCTTTGGCGCGCACTGGGCCTGGGTGTCGGTGGCGGGCCTGGCAGTGGCGTCGGTCGGGGCCATCATCACCGAGTTTTCGGGGGTGGCGGGGGTGGGCAATTTGTTCGGCGTGCCGCGTGGCTGGAGCCTTGGGTTGGCGGCGTTCTTTCTGCTGGCGGTGGTGTGGACGGGGTCTTACCGCCGGGTGGAGCGCATTGCCATCGCGCTCGGGCTGTTCGAACTGGTGTTCGTCTGGGTGGCGTTTCGCGCACCGATCGATGGCGCTCAGGTGTTGCAGGGGCTGGGCCATGTGCCGGTGCGGCATCCGGCGTATTGGTATCTGGTGGCGGCCAACATTGGCGCGGTCATCATGCCGTGGATGGTGTTCTATCAACAGTCCGCCGTGGCCGACAAGGGACTCAAGCCGGAGCAGTACACCGCCGCCCGCTGGGACACGGCGGTGGGCGCCATGCTCACCCAGCTCATCATGGCCGCGGTGCTGATGGTGACCGCTGCGGTGCTTTGGAATGGGCACAGCACCGCGCCGCTCAACACCGTGGGGCAGATTGCGCAGGCGTTAACCCCCTCGTTGGGCGAGACGCTCGGGCGCACCTTGTTCGGCCTGGGCATTCTGGGCGCGGCCATGGTGGCCGCCATCGTCGTGGCGCTGGCGGCGGCCTGGGGGTTTGGCGACGTCACCGGCTACAAGCATTCGCTGGAACTGCATCCGAGGCAAGCGCCGTGGTTCTACACCGTGTTCAGCGCGGGGGTGATCGGCGGTGCGCTGGTGGTGGCCTTCGTGCCCGATCTGGT
>JAQTVS010000323.1 GCA_028706735.1 Thiomonas sp. | reverse complement strand
GGGCCACACCACCACCCCCACGCTGGTCGCGCCATCCGCCAGGGGAATGAACCAGAACCAACCATGATCAAACCAGAAAATGGTGATGTTGCCTTGCGCCTGACCTTCGAGGCGCTTCGCCCCGGTGAAGTGGGCGTAGATCGCCGCGCTGTTGTGTTTGGGATTGCGCTTCTTGGTCTTGAAGCGGCTGCCAAAAAACGTGTCGCGCCCAGAAGCGTCGACCACATAGCGCGCAGCCCAGCTGGCGCGACGACCATCCTCATGCTGCGCCGAGATGATCGCGCCTTGTCCGTTCGGCAGGAACTGCACGTCATCGACCTTGCAGCCCTCCTGCACTTCCACTCCCTTGCTTGCGGTATTTCGCATCAAAATCGCATCAAATTCCGAGCGCCGGACCTGGTAGGCCATGGGCATCGACTTGTCCCAGGCCTCTGCGAACGCAAACATCTGTGTCTTTTGTTCATGCCAGGGCGAGACGAATTCCGCCCCCCATTTTTCCATCGCCATTGCTTTCACCGCATCGGCCACCCCCAACTTCTCGAGCAAGGGCATATTGGCCGGCAGCAAGGACTCGCCGATGTGAAATCGGGGATGATGATCCTTTTCGAGCAGAGCTGCGCGGAAGCCGCGCTCCTGCAGCAAGGTGGCCGCCGTAGTGCCTGCCGGACCACCGCCAATGACCAGCACATCCACTGCATGCGGCGAGGGTGTGTCTCCAGTCACAATCTGTCGTTCTGTCATCAAATTCCTCGCATCATCAATTTAAGCTAGCCGCATTTTCTGACGCGTTTACGCATGAATAATTCGATTGTGTGGATTTTTTGCCACATTGTAGAGAATTCGTCCTGAACAATACCCCTGCCAGGCAGCCAGGGGCATTTTGCAGATTACCTAGTCGGCGGTCGCCGCCAACCAGACCACAACTCGGCAAGGATGTCAGCGCAAAAAAACCGCCGCTTCTTCAGCAGCAGGCGGATATTCTGACAGGAGTGGCTTGATTGACATACTACGCGGCGTGTTCACCAACAAGAGATCGATACTGGCGACTTCTTCTGCGCCGATCTGCAACTGCGCTGAAATAGCAGCGGCCATGGCCGACATCTGCCTGGACCGCACCTCGACCCGTACCCATTCATCGCCTTGAACCGGGCGCTTGAAACTGCATTTGCGCACGCCTGCCAGCACTCCGACGTGGCTGCCACGCATGCTTCGCGCCAGCACGTCGCCGACAAGCATCCCGGCTCCAGCCACCTGAGCCACCGCCTCGATCAGCAGAGCGCCGGGCACCATGGGCATGCTGGGGAAGTGCCCTTGCAGAATGGGCAGATCGGGCGCCCAGATGACATGCCCGATGCAATGGTTGCAATCCAGCACGGTGATCCGCCGGACGCATAGGATCTCGCCACGATGCGGCAGCACCTCTTCGATGGCTTGCGCGTCGAGTTCGATGGGATAGGACAAGGGAGAGGACATCAAATCGGCTTCGTTGTGGAAGGGCGCGTTCTGCTCCAGGCACGTGGCCGTGTCGCCCAGGCCACCGCTCCGCCCAGTGCCGCGCCGCAGATCACATCGATGAGCACATGCTGCTTGGTCGCCAGGGTGGAGAAAACGATCAGCGCGCACCACAGCAGACTGAGTGCGCGCAGGCGTTTGCCAAAGCCCAGGCCGGGTGCCATCCAGTCCAGCCATATCGCGGTGAAAACCGCCGTCGCCACATGCAGGGAGGGACAGGCATTGCCCGCCGCGTCCTTGCCACGCAGGATGTTGAAACTCGGATAGTGGGCCCAATCCACGGGATAAGTCGGCACTTCCGTGGGCCAGAGATAGAAAATCGCCAGACCGATAAGACACAGCGCGCCGATGCGCAATCCATAGGCCACAACCTCTCGCCGCGACGCCATCAACGAAGCCGGCAGAGAAACATAGACCCAGAGAGACAGATAGAACGGCAGCGTCCAAGGCTGCAAGCCGATCCAGAGATCGACCGCCGTCATTGGCATGACGGTTGGCGGGATGCAAGGATGCTGCAACAAATAGAAATAGGCGACGAAAAACAACCAAGTGAACGCCGTCGTGCCGATGGCCTTGAACCAGCCATGGCGAAAGAACAGGCGCACGGTACGCAGGGCCAGATCGCGCGCGCCGATCTGAGTCGCGCCAGCTTGCAAGAGGGCCATGGCAAAGGTTCCGTCAGTAGCGCACGCGCCGTGCGATCAAGCTGGCGTTACTGCCGCCAAAGGCAAACGAGTTCGACATCACCGCGTCGATCGGCCCGATTTCTCGCGCATTCAAGGGCAAGTAATCGAGCGGACAGCGCGGATCGGGATCCTCAAGATGAGCCGTCGGCGGCGCCCAGCCCTTGTGCATCGCCAGAATGGACAAGGCCAGCTCGACCGCGCCACCGGACCCAATGAGGTGCCCGTGCACCGCTTTGGTCGAGCTGATCGGCAGAGCCTGGGCAGCGGCTCCGAACACATCAAGGATCGCTTGCGACTCCACCACGTCACCGGCATCGGTGGCGGTGCCGTGCGCATTGAGGTAACCGATCTGACCGGGTTCCAGGCCAGCTTCTGCAAGCGCTTGGCGCATGGCCGCGGCCTGTCCCTGAGCCGAAGGGGCGGTGAGATGATGCGCATCGCCGCTGGCACCGTAACCGACGAGTTCAGCATGAAGCCGGCCCCCGCGGCTGCGTGCCCTCGCATCGCTCTCCAGCATCAGCGCCGCGGCTCCTTCCCCGAGCACGAAGCCGCTGCGCTCGCGGTCAAAGGGGCGACAGCTCGCTGCGGGATCATGGGAGGGAACATTTTCATTCAACTTATCAATAACATGCATGGCTCATGCCATGTTCCGTACCATGGTTTTGCTTGGTGTACGGCGCGACAGCCGGGGCGATAATCATCGCGGCGCCGCTGGCAAGCAGCTGCCTCGGTATTGGCTCTGACCAAATCTCACATCACCATGATCCGCTCGTGGATACGTGCGAGCAGATCCTCGAACGGCGGCTGCCCAAGATAGTACAGCGCCGACGTCTTCCGATACTCCTCACTGAACAGCTGCCGCTGCGCAAGGTCCTCGAGCCGAAAAGCGGCGTTCTTTGCGATCTTCAGCTCGTCACCGCCACGAAAGCGCTGCCGCTGCCGCTTCCTCTCCTCGTACGCAGGCTGCCCGAGAAACGCCAGGAACTCGGGCAGGCCTAGCAGGCAGTAAACATCGTAGGAGTGCCGCAGGAAGTTCTTGGGGAACTCCTTCGCATCACCGAGCCGCCTGTACTTGGTCGAGATCGTCTGCAGCTTCTCGACGAAGGTGTGCGTTGGCGCGTAGCAAGGCACTTGCTGAGCTCGGTTGTCCGCCACTTTCACACCGCGCGCCACAGCCGCGTCGTATGTCCAAGACGAGATGGTCACCGCGCGATTCGGCGCCGTGTCGTCGAAGCCCAACTCCAGCAGAATGCCGGTTTTGACGCCTTGCAGCGCTCGGTTGACAGATGGATAGTTGAGACGAACGCCCGCACTGCGCAGTTTCTCATCATCGAACGCCGTGTCGCGCTCCCCGGTCAAAATCCCGGGAATCTTGATCCCTGCCGCCAGCCAATCGTAGAAGGCGCGCCGCGACT
>JAQTVS010000322.1 GCA_028706735.1 Thiomonas sp. | reverse complement strand
GATGAACAGAGGGCCGTAGTGCCCGTAGTCCGCAGGCCACCAGTCCTGCGAGTCGGTCATCAGCGCCTTGAGGTCTTTGACCACGGCGTCGAGATCGAGCGTCTTGAACTCTTCGGCATAGTTGAACGCCTCGCCCATCGGGCTGGACATCGGCGCATGCTGGTGCAGCATTTTGAGGTTGAGCTGGTTGGGCCACCAATCGGCGTTGCCCATCGCTCCGGCGACCGTCTTGGTGTGGGCGCTGTGCGCCACCGGGCATTTCAAATCGTTCGACATGGTTTACTCCTTGAAGGAATGAGGGGGTTCACTGGACAGTCAGGCTTTTGGCTGAAGCCCTGCTCATGGCGCGGCAGCGATGCGCGTCACACTGCACAAAGGAAAGTCGGCCTTGCTCTCAATAAACTCGCCGGGCCGCCCCAAGAGTTTCTTGCCCCTTGAGGGGAGAACCGAGCGAAGCGAAGGTTTTCGGGGTGGGCTCATATCAATCAGTCTCCTTGAGGTTGTTGTCATCGCGTCGGGGTGCTTGATGCGACCCTTGCAGCTTAGGCCGCGATAATTGAAAAGAACAATTAAAAGTTCTAATTCGATTGATTGAGTAAAACTAGGCAAAGGCCGGGTTGGCATGCTGCTGGTACGCCATTCAAATGGGTCGAAGGTTCAGCAGGGTTCAACTGCAAGACGCAAGTTGGTGACTTATTTCCTGTTTTTGTCGGGTGTTGTATGAAATGATGGCTCACTGTTCCCGTGTTTGTCCCGCCCTTTCGTAGATACGGCCCGGCCTTGGTGAGGGGCGTACTTATCCCGCCATCCATTCATGGGGGTGGTTTTCTTCATACTCGTAAACATTTGTATAGTGGATCCAATTATTTCCAGCCCTTTTTTGGCTTAAGACAATCTGTACAACAACTTTCCAGGCTCGCATGGCTGATTCCCCTCTCACGGCTCCAAGCGCACTCAAGGGCTACGCGCGCACCTCCGCTTTAGCGATGGCGCTCGGCAGTGGGATATCGCATTGGCTCGCGCATCGCCATCCGGTGCGCCGCATCCTCATGCTGCACGGCGTGGGGGGGGGCATGATGCCTCCGGGAGATTTCCACCGCGTGATGTCGTGGCTGAAGCAGCGCTATGACATCGTGGCGCTCGAAACCATGGTTCGAGAGATTCTGGACGGTGTGCCCGCGCCCGCTGGAGCCGGCCGCAGCCAGCTCGCCATCACATTCGATGACGGGCTGTGCAATCAGTACCGCATCGCCCGACCCATCCTCGAGCAACTTGAGATACCAGCCACGATTTTTGTCTGCCCTGGCCTGGTGGATGCCGGGCAGTGGATGTGGAACCATGAGGCGCGCGCCCGATTGCAGCGTCTATCCAATGAAGGGCTGATGGACTGTGCCCAGACCTTGAATGCACCCGCGCATCACCTCGAAGGGTTCATTTCCTGGATGAAAACGCTGCCCCTGCCGCAGAGGCAGCATGCGCAGGTCGTTCTGCGCGATTGCACGCCGCACTTCGTGCCCACCCCTGCAGAGCACGACGCTTACGACATGATGAGCTGGGATGCGGTGCGCGCCTGCGACCGCGGCGGTCTGACGATAGGCTCGCACACCATGACCCACCCCATCCTGCCCACGCTGACTGAAGAAGAAATCCAGCGCGAGTTGCAGGACAGCCGTGAGCGACTGGAGGCTGAGCTGGGCCGAAGGGTCGATTTGTTTTGCTACCCCAACGGTTCGACGGATGAGCGGGTGCGGAAGGTCGCCCGATCGATCTACCGCGCTGCCGTGACGACGGAAGAGGGCATGGTGTCGGCAGAGGTCGATCCGATCGCAATTCCACGCATTCCTGTGACGTCCCATCTTCCGCTTCTGGCTTGGCGCATGCATCGGCCTTGGGCCTGATAGAAGAAGTTGAATTCGCCCAGTGCCGCCTCGCGCCACGTCTGATCCATGCAAATTGAACTCATCACCACGACGCCGGCCTTCGACGCCCTGGAGTCCGAGTGGCGCGCCATCGAGGGTCTGACCCCGCGCAACAGTCTGTTCCTCTGTTGGGATTGGCAGCGTCTGTGGTGGGCGCACTACGGGGAGGGGCGGCACTTGCGGATTTTGGTGGCGCGTTTTGGCGGGCAGGTCGTGGGCATTTTTCCGCTGTATCTGGAGACACATCGCGCCTTCAAAATCCTGCGGGTCCGCAAGCTCAGGCCGATTGGCTCCGGAGGCGATACGGCGCCCGACGATCTGGGCATGTTGTTCGATCCCGTCCATGAACAGGCCGTTGCCAGAGCGTTCGTCGAACATGTGCTGAACAACGTCCCGGGTTGGCAATTGCTCGATCTTGTCGATCTGCCTGCCGATTCGGCCTTGGTGGCTTGCTGGGCGCAGAAAAGCGCGCAGATTTCAGGCTCGATTGAGCGCACGCCGGTGAACCGCATCATCTACGGCGATTTGCCGCCTGACTGGGAGAGTTATCGCAAAGGACTCAGCCGTAATCGACGTGAGGTCTTAGGTCGGAAGCGCCGAAAATTTGAAGCGCAGCCAGACGCGCGTTTTTTTCAGATCCACCAAGACGCGCAGGTGGATCGGGCGTTTGAGCGGCTCGCCGAGTTGCATCGGCTGCGATGGCAGGGGCGAACCGAAGAACTCAGTTTCGCCTCGCCACAGTACCTGGGATTCCATCGGGCCCTCATGCATGCCCTGCTGGCGCAGGGCCGATTGCGCCTGTACGGGCTGGAGATGAATGGGCAGACCATTGCCATGTTCTACGGCTTTCGCAACGGCGCGACGCTCTACTACTTTCAGGCTGGATTCGATCCCAAGCACCTTGCGCTCAGCCCAGGCGAAGTGCTCATGGGTTATGTCATCGAAGCGGCGATTGTGGAACGATGCACTCGCTTTGACATGCTCAAGGGCGACTACGGCCACAAGCGGCATTTCTTTCAGCAAACCCGTGAAACTCTCGGCTTACGGGTTCACCGCCCGGGCTTGATTCACTGGCTTTACCGAGTCAAGGCAAAGCTTGCTGGAAACCGCGCTTCGGCAGAGCCTGCCGAGGACATGGGCGTTGCGGATACAAAGCTCACCGCAAACTCCGTAACCGAGTAGACGAGCCCATGAACGCCGATTCGGGCAGGACAGGCAATACCGATCCGGATGCCTTGGTTTCCGTGGTCATCCCGGCGTACAACGCCCGCAACACCCTTGCGCAAACGCTCGACAGCCTGTTTGCCCAGACGCACCGCAATCTCGATGTCGTGGTCGTGGACGATGGCTCCACCGATGGCACGGCGGAAGTCCTGGAGGCTTTTGCGGGGCGTGTGCGGGTGATCCGGCAGGCCAATGCGGGCATTGCCGTGGCGAGGAATGCGAGCGTGCAGGCAGCACGGGGC
Organism: Thiomonas sp.; assembly: GCA_028706735.1. GTDB lineage: Bacteria > Pseudomonadota > Gammaproteobacteria > Burkholderiales > Burkholderiaceae_C > Thiomonas. Next base: position 231 of record JAQTVS010000322.1, on the reverse strand, counting down.
GACTACATCGCACTGCTCGATGCCGACGATCTGTGCCGCCCGGATCGCATCGCGATGCAACTGCGCTATCTCCAGACGCACCCGGACATCCTGCTCTGCAGCTCCGATTTCGGCGCCTTCGACGAAACCGGCCCCCTGGCGCCAGCCTCGTATTGCGGCGTCTATTACACCCGCTGCAGTCCGCAACGAGGCGGCTTGAAGGCGCGGTATCCGCATGCGGACACCTTTCCC
>JAQTVS010000029.1 GCA_028706735.1 Thiomonas sp. | reverse complement strand
TCGCGGCAGGCACTGCACCTGCAGTCATGGCGCAGCAAGCCGTGCGCTGGCGCCTCGCATCGAGCTTTCCCAACTCGCTCGACACGATTTACGGCGCGGCCAATGTGTTCGCGCAAAAGGTCAAGGCGCTGACCAACGGCAAGTTCGAGATCTCGGTGCACGCCGCCGGTGAACTGGTGCCCGCGTTCGGCGTGGTCGATGCAGTGCAGCAAGGCACGGTGGAGTGCTGCCATACCGCGCCGTACTACTTCTTCGGCAAAGATCCGACCTTCGCGCTGGGCGCCACGGTGCCGTTCGGCTTCAACTCCCGCCAGATGACGGCTTGGATGTTCCAGGGCAACGGCCTCAAGCTGATGCGCGAGTTCTACAGCCAATACAACTTCCTCAACTTCCCCTGCGGCAACACCGGGGCGCAGATGGGCGGCTGGTTCCGCAAGCCGATCAAGAGCCTGGCCGACATGAAGGGCCTGAAAATGCGCATTGGCGGCTTTGCCGGCAAGGTGATGGAGCGCATCGGCGTGGTGCCGCAGAACATTCCCGGCGGCGACATTTATCCCTCGCTGGAAAAGGGCACCATCGACGCGGCGGAGTGGATCGGCCCGTATGACGATCTGAAGCTGGGCTTCTACAAGGTGGCGAAGAACTACCTGTATCCCGGTTGGTGGGAAGGCGGTCTGGAGCTTGATCTCTACGTCAACCAAAAGGCTTACAACGCGCTGCCCGCCGACTATAAGGCGGCGGTCGATACCGCGACGGCCTACGCCCACGTCAATATGCAGGCCGCTTACGACGCCAAAAACCCCCCTGCGCTCAAGGAACTGGTGGGCAAGGGCGCCAAGCTGCAAGGTTTTCCGAAAGACGTGATGGAAGCGGCATACAAGGCCGCCAACGACGTTTACAACGAACTGTCCTCAAGCAATCCGCACTGGCGCAAGGTCTATCCGGATTGGGTCAAGTTCCGTAATGATGACATTCTGTGGTTCCGTTTTGCGGAGAACGAGTTCGACCGATTCATGTCTACGCGCAAGCTCACCTGAGCACGCTGCGCCTGCCCAAAAGCCCGCTTCGGCGGGTTTTTTTCAGGGCGCTTGGGACGGGTCAATACAATTTGAATCATTTTGATATGAAATGAATCATCTGTATCAAGAGTGATTTATTTACTTGGAGACCCTATGGAACGCCGTTCATTTGTCAAACACGCCGGCCTGGCCGGTATTCTCGCGGCGGGTAGCGCACCCGCTGTTGTCATGGCCCAGCAATCCGTGCGCTGGCGCTTGGCGTCAAGTTTTCCCAATTCGCTCGACACCATTTTCGGTGCGGCCAACATTTTCGCGCAGAAGGTCAAGGAGGCCTCTGGAGGCAAGTTCGAAATCAGCGTCCATGCCGCCGGTGAACTGGTTCCACCGTTCGGCGTGGTTGACGCTGTGCAACAAGGCACGGTGGAGTGCGCGCATACCGCGCCGTACTACTTCTTCGGCAAGGACCCGACCTTCGCCCTGGGCTGTGCCGTGCCCTTCGGTATGAACTCCCGCCAGGTGAGCGCTTGGATGTATCAGGGCAATGGCCTTAAGCTCATGCGGGAGTTCTACAGCCAGTACAACTTCCTCAACTTCCCCATGGGCAACACCGGGGCACAGATGGGTGGCTGGTTCCGCAAGCCGATCAAGAGCCTGGCCGACATGAAGGGCCTGAAGATGCGCATCGCCGGCTTTGCCGGCAAGGTGATGGAGCGCATCGGCGTGGTGCCGCAGAATATTCCGGGCGGCGACATTTATCCCTCGCTGGAAAAGGGCACCATCGACGCGGCAGAGTGGGTCGGTCCGTATGACGATCTGAAGCTAGGCTTTTATCGCGTGGCTCCTTACTACCTCTATCCCGGCTGGTGGGAAGGTGGCCCGCAACTCGACCTGTATGTGAACCAGAAGGCCTACAACGCCTTGTCGACGGAATACAAAGCTATGGTGGAACTGGCGGCCTCGCATGCGCACATCAATATGCAGGCCATGTATGACGCCAAGAACCCGCCCGCGCTCAAGGAACTGGTGGGCAAGGGCGCCAAGCTGCAAGGCTTTCCCAAGGACGTGATGGAAGCAGCGTTCAAGGCGTCCAACGACATCTATAACGAGCTTTCAGCGAGCAATCCCCGCTGGAAGAAGGTTTATACCGACTGGTACAAATTCCGCAACGACGACGTCCTCTGGTTCCGCTTCGCGGACAACGAGTTCGACCGCTTCATGGCTACGCGCAAATTCACCTGATCGGCGCAGTGTTCCGCGCATGCAAAACGCCCCGCCAGCCGGGGCGTTTTGCATGGCAGTCCCATCATGCTGAAGCGCTTGCCCTGCGCAACGCGTTGATGCGGATCAATCTGGAGGCGTGGTCGCGGGCCGCGTGCCGAGTGACGCCGCGAGATGATCGATCAGCGCGCGAAGCGTCGGCGACACCAAGCGGCTCGGTGGATAAAGGGCATACGCATCGCCGCCGTAATCGCCCTGGAAGATCCATTCAGGCAACACCTGAACGGCGGCTCCGCTTTGGAGTGCGGGGCGCGCCACATAGTCGGGCAAAGGGCAGACTCCCAGGCCCGCCAGCATCGCGTCCAGACGCAGGGCGCTGTGGTTCACCGCATAGCGCCCTTTCACCTCGATCTCGGCCAAGGTGTCGCCCTGACGGAAGCGCCAGCGCCTGTCCTGCGTGTCTTCCCCCAGCGTCAGGCAACTGTGCGCCGCAAGATCTGCTGGAAGATGAAGGGCCGGGCTGATCGCCAGATAACCAGGCGTGGCGCACAGAACTTGCTGCACCGACATGAGCTTGCGGGCGGCAAACCCTTCGGGCGGGTGGCGTGTGACACGAATCATCAGATCAACGCCTTCGCGGACCGGGTCGACATCGAGGTCGGTCGCGATCAGGTGCAGGTTCACCTCCGGGAATTCAGCCAGAAAACGCAAGAGCGGGGGATGCAGCACATGGCGGGCAAACGCCTTGGGCGCGCTGAGGCACATCCGGCCTCGTGGCGTGATGGACTGGTGCTGCGCCACTTGCATGAGGTCTTGCGCAGCGGCAACCAGTTCGCGGCTGCGGGCGAAGGCGGCCTGTCCTGCATCCGTCAGCCGCAGCTGTCTTGTCGTGCGCTGAATCAGCAGGACGCCCAGTTCCTGCTCCAGCCGCGCAACCTGGCGGCTCACGGCTGAGGGCGTCGTGCCGAGATGCCGTGCCGCTGCAGAAAAACTCCCCAGCTCAGCGACGCGCATAAACGCCACCATTTCTGGCAAGACGGTCAAAAATCCATTTGTTCCCACGACGCAAAAATCCTGTTCCGGCTGAGGCCCTAGTCCGTCCGCCATGCCCGCCCAACAATCAGGTACGGCCTCATCTTACGCAGAGAATTCCATGACACACCCCCTTGACGACCTCTCCATCCCCACCACCGCACAACGTGGCCGCGCCCTCTTGCATGGCAGCAACATCGGCGTGCCGGAAGTCCTGCTCCTTTTGGTGGCTGCGGTCTGGGGCGGCAGCTATGCCGTGACCAAACAGGTGACGCTGCAGTGGCCCGTGCTGGACTTTCTCATCCTGCGGTTCGGCCTGACCTTTCTTGTTCTGCTGCCAGCCCTGCGTCCCCTGTTCACCGCGCAATGGCGTGGCGGGCTGGCGGTGGGAGCAATCCTCGGCGTCAATCTGCTGGGCATCTTCCTCTGCGAAACCTACGGCGTCACCCGCACAAGCGCGGCGAATGCCGCCTTGCTCATCAGTCTGTGCGTCGCTCTGACGCCACTCGCCGAGTGGTGGCTGCTGGGGCGCGCACCCACTGCACGGGTCTGGCAGGCGGTGGCGCTGTCGGTCATCGGGGCGGGCCTGTCGTCGGCAAGCTCAGGCTTTGGACGGCCGGGGCTGGGAGACGCCCTCATCCTGCTGGCCGCCTTGCTGCGGGCCATCATGGTGACGCAAACCCGCAGGCTTGCCACGCGCCACAAGCTGCCTGCGTTGACGTTGACGGCGTTGCAAACCGCAGTGGTGACGCTCGGGCTGGTGGCGCTTGCTCTGGCTATGCGCGGGCCGCACTGGCCGGTGGCGCTTCCTCAGCAGGCGAGTTTCTGGGGCGGCATGGCGTTTTTGGTGTTGCTTTGCACCGTGTTTGCCTTTTTCGCGCAGAACTTCGCAGCGTCGCGCACCAGCCCCAGCCGAGTGTCGTTGTTGATGGGCAGTGAGCCAGCGTTCGGCGTCTTGTTTGCGGTGGTCTGGCTTGGCGAGCGGTTGACGCCGCTGGGCTGTCTGGGCGGCGTCTTGATGGTGCTGGCCGCGTGGTACGCCGCCCGCGCACCCGCCGTGTCCCCGGCGTAACGTGGCTACGCGGACTTGCCGACCCGCACCCAGAGCCTCGCCAGTCCCTGTGCGGCAAGCGCGCATATCAGGCCGACCGCGGCGCCGCCGACCACGTCAGCCGGGAAATGCGCCCCCACCGCGATGCGCGACCACCAGACCCACAACGCGAAAATCCCCAGCAGATAGCCCCAGGGACGCGGCAGCGAAAAGGCGAAACTCGCCGCAAGAACCGTGGCGAATGCCGCGTGTCCAGACGGAAAACTATGCACGAATTTGGGTTCTCCCAACACGTGGACAGCCTGCGGCCCGAAGACGGAGAGCGGGCGTGGAAAGTTTGCCCAGGGTTTGAGCACGCCGTAAATGGAGAGAAACAACAGCAGATTGGCCCAGGCATAAACCAGCACACTGCGCACCGGCAGCACGCGCGGCCAGCGCATGGCAATGGTCAGCGCCAGACCCAGATAGACCGGCAGGAGGTGATGATCGCCCAGCGCCGTGCCCAGCCGTGCGGCGTTGTTCCATACAGCGTTGTCGCCGGCGTGGTTGATGGCGAGAAACAGCCGGGCGTTCCAGCCGTCCCAGGCATACCAGGGCGATTGCGGGCTGAGCATCATGCCAGGCCAATCGCAAACAGCCATAGGCCTACACCGACGGCTGCGCTGATCCCCGCCAGACCAAACAGCCATTTGCGGCGGGTGAGTGCGGTGATCGATGCCAGCGAGATGGCAATCTGCAAAAAGATCAGGGCGCGGGCCATGTCGGTATGCGGCCGGTTCATGCGGGCGGATTCGGCATCGGCTTTTTTTGACTCGGTTTCAAGAGATTCGGCCAGGATGCGAATGGACTGTTTCTGCTCTTTGTACTTTGCGATGGACTTTTCAAATTCAGCGTGCTTGTCCGCCGGGGTGAGCTGGATGGCAAGTTCCATCAGGTGCTGCTTGGTGCTGGCGGCCTGGTAGTAATTCCACTGATCGGTCGCCTGCGCCTTTTTCAGCACCGCCTCGTTTTTGTAGAGCACGACTTCATTCATCAAGTGACTGCCCTGATAGCTGACGATCGCGCCCAGTGCTGCCAGCAGGGCGGTGAAAATGGCGACCCACTGACTCAGGCCGTGGCCCTCGTGGTGCGCGGTCTCTTCAACTTGCTCTTCGTGGGGAGGGTGGACGTGCAGCCCGGCTTCGCTCATGGTGTGTTGGAGGGGAGGTGATGGCCCCTGTCCTTCTCAGCTTTCGGTAGAAATCAGGCGGGTGCCCGCCAAGGTGTCGTGCAGGAACTGGCGATCCTTGCGCAACAGGCTGGAGGCGGCCCAGAGCAGCAGGCCGACGCAAAGCAGCAGGCCCGTGTTCCGTGGGCTGAATTGCAGCGCGGCGGAAAGCGCCAGGGCGGGCAATATCCACAGCCAGGACAGCAATGCGCGCCAAAGCGCCCGTCCCGGGCTGAGAGGGCCGCCCGCGGTGGTGACGACTCGGATGCGCCAGGTTTTCATGGGAAGAGTTTGGCGGTTGGCGCTCCAGAACCAGGTGCCATACGCAGTGAGCACGCCGAACTCAGCCCACTGCATGACGGGGCGGAGCAGGCGGGGATTGTGTTCGACGCCGAATGCATGCAGCACAAAAACGACCAGAGCTGCGGTAAACAGCGCAACACCAAGCAGAATCAGCCCATCGTAGATCAGGCAGGCCAGACGCCGCCGCAGCGGTGGGGCGCTCAGCTTGGGACGGCGCGTTGCCGTGGCGACAGCAGAATCCATGCGACAGAGTGCAGAGGCAATTCAGCGCGCCGGGCAGCGCAGCACATCGGCGCAGGGCACGGCGCGGGAGGCTGCCTGCAAGGGCACGGAGGCCGTCTTGACGGGAGGTGTCGGCGCGGGGTGCGGCACAGCCGCTGCGACGGGCGCATGCGTGGGCCCGGGCGCGAGCGCCTTGACCGGAGCGGGCGGCAGGTTGTTGTCGCGCTTTAGTTTTTCCTGTAGATACTTGCCAACCTGGCCCGGGTGGGGCTTGGGGTGACGCGCCTCTTCCTTGAGCTTTTCGCGTTCGGACTCCGGCAGTTTTTTGTAAGCCTCCCACGCCTCGCGCCGGCTCTGCAATGGCGCTTTGCCGGTGGACAAAAAGGTTTCCCGCGCCAGACGCCGTTTTTCCGGGCTGAGGTGCGCCCATTCATTCATGCGCTTTTGCAGGGTCTGTTGCTGCTCCGGGCTCATCGCGGGATAGCGCGCGGCGATGTCCAGCCACTTTTTCTTGCGGTCATGGTCGAACTCGTGCCAGTCGGCTTGCAGGGGCAACAGGATGTGCTGCTGCGCCGGGCTGAGTTGCTTCCAGCTTGGCGCGGCCTCGGCGGCGCTTGCTGCGCTGCTGCAAGCCAGCAGCGCAAAGAGGCCAAACAGAACCAGCCGCTGCACAAACAACAGGCGCCAGCGCGCGGCTTGTGGAAAACCGGGTCGGAACGTCATCAGCGTTCCAGTTTGAGGAAGCGTGCAAATCCGGGGTCGGCGTAGGCCGCTGGCGGCAGTTCTCCCAGCAGCATGGCGGTGTCGATATCTGCCGTGACGCGGATGAATTTTTCTTGCTGATAATCCTGCAGAACCATCAGGCCTGCAACCAGAATGAGCAAAGGCAACACGGCGCTGGTTCGGAACAGCCAGGATTTCCACTGGAACGGTCCTGTGAGCGTCAAGGCGCCGCCCTGCTGCACCGCCGTCTGCGCCACGGCGGCGCGTGCCTGGGCGACGGCCATCAGCCGCAGGGCTTTGAGCCGTTCGGATTGCTCGGGTGTGATTTGCTGCTCCGCCAGATGCAGGCGGGAGGCAAGCTGCTGCGAAAGGCGGGCTTCCACTGTGGGGCGCAGCGTGTCGGGTGCGTCGGTTTTCATGCGTAGCCTTGTGCTTTCAAAACGCGTGCCAGGGAGTGAATGGCGCGCGAGCAATGCGTTTTGACGCTGCCTTCCGAGCAGCCCATGGCCTGCGCGGTTTCAGCAACGTCGAGTTCTTCCCAATAACGTAACAAAAACGCTTCCCGTTGACGTGCGGGCAAACGCGAGATTTCTGTTTCCAGATGTTTGAGGATTTGCATTCGCTGCAACTGGGTGTCCGCTCCCTCGAGATGCGCGCTGACTTGTTCGAGTTCCAAAGTCTCCAGCAAATCGAATTCCCCGTCGCCGTCCTGGGTCTCGAAGTCCGACAGATTGCTGAACAGAGCGTTGCGCACCTTGCGCTTGCGGTGCCAGTCGAGAATGGCATTGGTCAAAATGCGCTGGAACAGCAGCGGCAGTTCATTGCGCGGCTTGTCCGCGTATTTGGTCGCCAGACTGATCATCGCTTCCTGCACCAGATCCATGGCGGCATCGTCGTCGCGGGTGGAGAACGCGGCACGCAAATAGGCGCGTTTGTCGATGCTGGCGAGAAAGTCGTTGAGTTCTTGTTCAGTGGCCATCGCGTCGGACGCTGTGCGGCCCGTATGGATGAGAAACAACTGATCATTATGCCGTGGTGCATGGGGCACGCAAACAAAGCGCGGCCGCGCGAAACCGGTGCACGGCCTGCTCGCCTTGCGTGCTCTCGCATGCGCAGAGTGCTGATCGAAAGCTCTCGGTCATTGTGCGCTGTGTTGCACTGCACTACACTGCACAGTTCCGTTTGGCCTGAACCTCCGTGCAGCAACTCCTCGTGCGCATTTTGCGACGCCGCCGCACCCACAACGTTCCAGATCACACGCGTATCTCGAAGGCCTGCCACAAGCGGGTGCGGAGGGAGACCTGAAGTCTTTCGTCAGAGAAATTCACAAGGTGAACTCATGGAAATGAATCGCGCAGAACACAAGTCGGCTGCTACGGCCGCATCCAAGTCCAACGCACCTGCCGCGCAGGAAATTACCGGGGCCGAAATCCTGGTGCGCTGCCTCCAAGAAGAGGGCGTTGAGTTCATGTGGGGCTACCCCGGCGGGGCAGTGCTCTACATCTACGACGAGCTGTACAAGCAAACGACTATCCAGCATGTGCTGGTGCGGCAAGAAGCCGCCGCGGTGCATGCGGCGGATGCTTACTCCCGTGCGACGGGCAACGTCGGCGTTGCTCTGGTGACCTCCGGTCCTGGGGCGACCAATGCCATCACCGGCATTGCCACCGCGTACATGGATTCGATCCCGATGGTCATCATCACCGGGCAAGTGCCCACCACGGCCATCGGCCTGGACGCCTTTCAGGAATGCGACACGGTGGGCATCACGCGCCCGGTGGTCAAACACAACTTTCTGGTGAAGGATGTGCGCGATCTGGCGACGGTCATGAAAAAGGCGTTCCACATTGCCCGTTCCGGCCGTCCCGGCCCGGTGGTGGTGGATGTGCCCAAGGACGTCTCTCGCCACACGACGCATTTCGAGTATCCCAAGACGGTGGAAATGCGCTCCTACAACCCGGTGCGCAAGGGCCACGGCGGGCAGATTCGCAAGGCGGTGCAACTGCTTCTGTCAGCCAAGCGGCCTTACATCTACACCGGCGGCGGGGTGGTGCTGGCCAATGCCTCGCCTGAGTTGCGCAAGCTGGCTGATCTGCTGAAGTATCCCTGCACCAACACGCTGATGGGTTTGGGCGCCATTCCCGGTGAAGACCCGAAGTTTCTCGGCATGCCGGGCATGCATGGCACCTACGAAGCCAATATGGCGATGCAGCACTGCGATGTGCTGCTTGCGGTCGGCGTGCGCTTCGACGACCGTGTGATCGGCAATCCAGGCCATTTTGCGCAGGTGCAGCGCAAAATCGTGCATATCGACATTGATCCGTCTTCCATTTCCAAGAGGGTGAAGGTGGACGTGCCCATCGTTGGCGATGTGGGCGAAGTGCTGCAGGAACTGATTGACCAGCTTGAGCAGGCGTTCAAGGCGGGCAACAAAAACGATGGCGGCGCTCTGGCGGCTTGGTGGGCGCAGATCGAGGAGTGGCGCAAACGCGACTGTCTGGCCTACGAGCATTCGACCGAGGTCATCAAGCCGCAGGCTGTGATCGACACGCTCTACGCGCTCACCAAGGACCGTGAAACCTATATTTGCTCCGATGTGGGGCAGCATCAGATGTGGGCAGCGCAGCTCTATAAATTCCCGGAGCCGCGCCGCTGGATCAACTCGGGCGGCCTGGGCACCATGGGCGTGGGGCTGCCTTATGCCATGGGCATCAAGCTGGCCAAACCTGAGGCTGAGGCGGTCTGCGTCACCGGCGACGGCTCCATCCAGATGAACATCCAGGAACTCGCCACCTGTCTGCAGTACGGCACGGCGGTGAAGATCATCCTGCTCAACAACCGCTACCTTGGCATGGTGCGGCAATGGCAGGAGATCGAGTACGAAGGCCGCTATTCGCACTCCTATATGGATTCCTTGCCGGATTTCGTCAAACTCGCCGAGGCCTATGGCCATGTGGGAATCAAGGTCGACCGACTCGAAGACCTGCGTCCCGCAATGGAAAAGGCGTTTGCGATGAAAGACCGCACGGTCTTTCTCGACATCTCGGTGGACCCGACAGAGAACGTCTGGCCGATGATTCAGTCCGGGCGCGGCATTACCGACATGCTGCTCGGGGCGGAGGATCTCTGACGTTTTGAACCGTGCAATCCCGCCGGCTTTGGAGTCGCCACGTCTCACCGGACGTGGCGGTCTCCAAGGCTTGCGGCAAGCACCTCTTCCAACTGTGTGCGGCGGTGCTGCACACCCTTCCATCATCAATCTCGCAGCAGCCAGGCGGCGCTTACCGGCGCCGCACGAAGCCTGCGTAGAGGAGTGAATTCATGAAACACATCATTGCTGTTCTGCTGGAAAACGAGGCGGGCGCCTTGTCTCGCGTTGTCGGCTTGTTTTCCGCCCGCGGCTACAACATCGAATCTCTCGTCGTTGCGCCCACCGAAGACGCATCGCTCTCACGCATGACCATCGTCACCAGCGGCTCGGAGGAGGTGATCGAGCAGATCACCAAGCACCTCAACCGCCTGATCGAAGTGGTCAAGGTGGTCGACCTGACCGAGGCGTCGTTCATCGAGCGCGAGCTCATGCTCATCAAGCTGCGCGCCGTCGGCAAGGAGCGCGAGGAGATCAAGCGCATGTCCGATATTTTCCGTGGGCGCATCATCGACGTGACGGACAAGTCATACACCATCGAACTCACCGGCGATGCCTCCAAGCTCGATGCCTTCATTCAAGCTGTCGACCCCACCGCCATTCTTGAAACCGTGCGAACCGGCAGTTGCGGGATTGGCCGCGCTGAACGTATCTTGCGCGCCTGAACGCCAGCTGCGCCCCCTTTCATTTTTCCTCTTTTTCCTCTTCGCACCCAGGCGCCTCTCGGCGCGGCCAGTGCACATACTTTTTACAGCAGGAGCCAATATGAACGTGTATTACGACAAAGACGCCGATCTCTCCCTCATCAAGGGCAAGAAGGTCACCATCGTGGGTTACGGCTCGCAGGGCCATGCGCATGCCCAGAACCTCAATGACAGCGGCGTGAAAGTCACCGTGGGCCTGCGCAAGAATGGCGCGTCCTGGGACAAGGCCAAGAAAGCCGGCCTGAAAGTCGCTGAAGTCGAGAAGGCCGTTGAAGGCGCAGACGTGGTCATGATGCTCATGCCCGACGAAAGCATCGCCGAGGTCTACCGCAACGCCGTCGAGCCGAACATGAAAAAGGGCGCTGCACTGGCTTTTGCACACGGCTTCAATGTGCATTATGGCCAGGTTCAACCGCGTGCCGACCTTGATGTCATCATGATTGCGCCCAAGGCCCCCGGCCATACCGTGCGCAACACCTACACCCAAGGGGGCGGCGTGCCGCACCTGATCGCGGTGCACGCCGACAAGTCTGGCAAGGCGCGTGATCTGGCGTTGTCCTACGCCGTAGCTAACGGCGGCGGCAAGGCCGGCATCATCGAAACCAACTTCCGCGAAGAGACCGAAACCGACCTGTTTGGCGAGCAGGCCGTGTTGTGCGGTGGCACCGTTGAGCTGATCAAGGCCGGCTTTGAAACCCTGGTGGAAGCCGGCTACGCCCCGGAGATGGCCTACTTCGAATGCCTGCACGAACTCAAGCTGATTGTTGACCTCATTTATGAAGGCGGGATCGCCAACATGAACTACTCCATCTCCAACAATGCGGAATATGGCGAGTACGTCACCGGCCCCCGCGTGGTGACCGAGGACACCAAGAACGCCATGCGGCAGTGCCTGAAGGACATCCAGACGGGTGAATACGCCAAGAGTTTCATCCTTGAAAATCGCGCCGGCGCGCCCACTTTGCTTTCACGCCGCCGCTTGACCTCAGATCACCAGATCGAGCAAGTTGGTGAAAAGCTGCGGGCCATGATGCCGTGGATCAAGGCCAACAAACTGGTGGACAAATCCAAGAACTGAGCATCGCGCCCCTTGCTCAAGCACAACACCCGGCCCGTGCCGGGTGTTGTGCTTATGGCCTTCGCACATCAGGAGACTAAACTCTCACCATGACTTATCCCCATCCGATTCTCGCCCGCGAAGGCTGGCCTTTCATCGCCAGCAGCGTCCTGCTCTCCGTCCTTGTCTGGGCGCTCGCTGGGTTCTGGTGGTCCTTGCCGCTGTGGGTGTTGACCCTGTTCGTCGTGCAATTCTTCCGCGATCCGGCTCGCCCTATCCCCAAGGACCCATTCGCCGTACTCAGCCCGGCGGACGGCCGCATTGTCGCCATTGAGCATGCGTTTGATACTTACGCGCAGCGCGACGCGCTGAAAATCAGCGTGTTCATGAATGTGTTCAATGTGCATTCAAACCGTGCCCCAGTCGACGGCACGCTGCGTGCAGTGCAATACTTTCCAGGCAAGTTTTTCAATGCCGATCTCGACAAGGCCTCCGAGCAAAACGAGCGCAACGCCTTGGTGATCGACAGCGCCGGCCGCGTGGTGACCGCAGTTCAGGTTGCGGGACTGATTGCGCGGCGCATTCTTTGTTATGTGAAGGCGGGAGAGGCCTTGCAGCGCGGGCAGCGCTTTGGTTTTATTCGCTTCGGCTCGCGCGTGGATGTGTACCTGCCGCTGGGTTCGCAATCGCGCGTCTCGATTGGCGACAAAGTCTATGCAAGCAGCACCGTATTGGCCGATCTGGCAGCCTGAGATGGATGCCATGCACTGGCCGGTCTCCAGCAAGGTTCGTCATGCCGCGTAACGTGTCTCCGTTCCCGCAGCAAGACTCTCGCCCGGAAATCTCCGGGCAACACGCCGACTCGGAGGCAAATTCCTTCGCCGGGTCGCCGAGCCCGCCCCCGTGCCCCGAGGAAGACCCCGCGCATCGCCGCCGCCGCGGCATTTACCTACTGCCCAATTCGTTCACCGCCGCCGCCTTGTTCTGCGGCTTTTATGCCATTGTCATGGCCATGAGTGGCCGCTATGACTCTGCCGCCACTGCAATCTTTGCGGCCATGGTGCTTGACAGCTTGGATGGGCGCGTTGCCCGCATGACCAACACGCAAAGCGAGTTTGGCGCGCAATTCGACTCGTTGGCCGATATGGTGTCGTTCGGCGCGGCGCCTGCGCTGATCATTTATGAGTGGTCCTTGCGCGGCCTGGACAAACTTGGCTGGCTGGCAGCCTTTGTGTATTGCGCTGGCGCCGCCTTGCGCCTTGCGCGTTTCAACACGAATGTGGCGGTGATCGACAAGCGTTATTTCCAGGGCTTGCCCAGTCCGGCCGCCGCCGCATTGGTCGCTGGTTTTCTCTGGATCATGACGGATGCTGGCGTGCAAGGAGCCCACGTATCGTGGCTGAGTTTTGTCATCACCTTGTTTGCAGGCATCACCATGGTGACCAATGTTCCGTTCTACAGCTTCAAGGACGTGAGTTTTCGCCGCAGCGTTCCTTTCATCAGCATCTTCCTGATCGTCTTGCTGTTTGGCTTGATTGCCTACCAGCCACCACTGGTGTTGTTTGGCCTGTTCGTGCTGTATGGGCTCTCGGGATATGCGGTGTACGTCTGGCACCGCATCAAAGGACGTCCAGTGAGTGTGATTGCCACCTCGGTGGATGAGCCCGACGAGCGTGGTTTGCATTGAGCAAATCGCATCGCTTGCTATTGACAAACGGTTCTGTCCTTGCAATAATTTCTGTTTTGCGCGGGAATAGCTCAGTTGGTAGAGCGCAACCTTGCCAAGGTTGAGGTCGCGAGTTCGAGTCTCGTTTCCCGCTCCAAATTCTCAAAAAAAGGGAAGCCATGCTTTCCTTTTTTTTATGCCCGGTGCGCGTGGCGCCGGATCTGCAAGAGATCCGGGCCCGCCGCAGCAAGCCGAGGCAGTTTTGCGTACGATCTAATGCTTGTGACGCACAAGCCCATCACCTGGCGGGGTGGCAGAGTGGTTATGCAGCGGCCTGCAAAGCCGTCTATGCCGGTTCGATTCCGACCCCCGCCTCCATTTTTAGCGCGCTGCTGCTAGCCCGGATGGCGAAATTGGTAGACGCAGCGGACTTAAAATCCGCCGCTTTCCTGAAAAGGGGCGTGCGGGTTCGACCCCCGCTCCGGGCACCAGTCGCTGACGCTCTAGCGCGAATCGGCTCCGGCCATTTGTCCTGTGCATGCATCAGCGAGCCACCCGGCATGAGCTCCATGATGGGCGTTGATTTGCGCAAGCGAGTCGCACAGGCGGACGCTTGTCATTCTGACCCGATAACATGCTGGCATGCGAATTCTTCTAGCCAATGATGACGGGTATTTGGCTCCCGGTCTTGCCGCGCTTTACGAGGGCCTGCGTGCGCGTTGGGATGTGACGGTGATCGCGCCTGAGCAAAACGCCAGCGCGGCGTCCAATGCACTCACGCTCAACAGGCCGCTCTCGGTCTATACCGCGCAAAACGGCTTTCTGTATGTGAATGGCACGCCGTCTGACTGTGTGCATATTGCCTTGACTGGTTTGCTGGATTTTCGTCCGGATCTGGTGGTCAGCGGGGTGAACAACGGGGCCAATCTAGGCGACGACACCATTTATTCTGGAACCGTTGCTGCGGCCACGGAGGGCTATCTGTTCGGCCTGCCGGCACTGGCCATTTCACTTGTGGAAAAGGGCTGGGGGCACTTAGACACGGCGGTGGCTGTTGCCGTGCAGGTGGTCGCAAAGCTTGCACAAGAGATGCCACAGCAGGCGCAGTTGCTCAATTTGAACGTCCCAAGTCTCGCCCTGCATGCGTTGGGCGGCGTGCGTGTGACGCGCTTGGGAAAGCGGCATCCGAGCCAGCCGGTGGTCGTGCAGAAGAATCCGTATGGCGACACGATTTACTGGATTGGCGGGGCGGGCGCCGCGATGGACAAGCAACAAGGGACGGACTTTGATGCCATTGCCCAGGGCTATGCGTCACTGACGCCGCTGCAACTGGATCTGACGCATCATGCTCAGCTTGAGCGGTGTGCTGCCCGCTTTGAAACGCGGGGATGTGTGTGAGTTCGAGCGGAAAACCGTCGCCGCGTTTTGTGCATTGGCCCGTGCGCGCGCCGCAGGACGCTGAACGATTCGGGGCGTCACAGACATCTTCTGTGCAGCGGCGAGGGCAATTGGCCGTGAGTCCGATGCTGTCATCAACAACAAAGCAGGAGGTGACGCCAACCGGTTCCGTGCAGGGGCCGTCGCGTTGTTTGCCACGACAGGCCGGCCTGGACTCGGACGCGGTTCGCAAGGGCATGGTGGACAAACTCCTGCAGCTTGGCGGGTTTGACGAGCGA
>JAQTVS010000321.1 GCA_028706735.1 Thiomonas sp. | reverse complement strand
TTCACCTTGTCGCCCAGCTTCACCCGCAGGGCCTTGACCACCCCGGCTGCGCTGCTGGGGATCTCCATGCTGGCCTTGTCACTCTCCACCGTGACCAGCGATTGATCGACTGCGATCGTGTCCCCGGGCTTGACCAGCACCTCGATCACTTCCACATCCTTGAAATCCCCAATGTCGGGAACCTTGACCTCGACGACGGCCATGTTGCGTGTCTCCTGTTGTGTGTACGTTTGGCGGGCGATCAGGCGCGATCAGGCGTAGAGCGAGAAGGCCTTTTCCGTGTCGATGCCATACTTGGCGATGGCCTCGGTGAGCTTGGCCGCGGGCAGCGCGCCCTCATCGACCAGGCCGCGCAGCGCAGCCAGAGTGATGTAGTGACGATCCACCTCGAAATGGCGGCGCAGTTCGGTGCGGGTGTCCGAGCGGCCGAAGCCGTCGGTGCCGAGCACGCGGTAGTTGCGGCCCTTGGGCAGAAAGGGGCGGATCTGCTCGGCGAACAGGCGCACATAGTCGGTGCTGGCCACCACCGGGCCGGCATGCGAGGCGAGTTGCTGGGTGACGAAGGGCACGCGCGCGGCATCGCCGGGATGCAGCAGGTTCCAGCGCTCGACCGCCTTGCCGTCGCGCGCCAGTTCGTTGAAGCTCGGGCAGCTCCACACGTCGGCCGCCACGCCCCAGTCCTTTTCCAGCAGTTCCTGCGCGGCCAGGCTTTCGCGCAGGATGGAGCCGGAGCCGAGCAACTGCACACGCTGCTTCACCTTGGCCTTGCCCGGCTTGCACAGATACATGCCCTTGAGAATCTGCTCCTCGGCGCCATTCAGCAGACCGGGCTGGGCGTAGTTTTCGTTGAGCAGGGTGAGGTAATAAAACACGTTCTCCTGCTGTTCCACCATGCGCTTCATGCCCGCATGCAGAATGACAGCGACTTCGTGTGCGAAGGTTGGGTCGTAGCTGATGCAGTTGGGAACGTTGGCCGCCATGACTTGGCTGTGGCCGTCTTCGTGCTGCAGGCCCTCGCCATTCAGTGTGGTGCGCCCGGAAGTGCCGCCCAGCAGGAAGCCGCGCGCCAGCATGTCGCCCGCAGCCCAGATCAGGTCGCCGATGCGCTGGAAACCGAACATCGAATAGAAGATGTAGAACGGAATGGTGATGCGGTTGCTGTGCGAGTAGCTGGTGGCGGCGGCGATCCATGAGCACATGCCGCCGGCCTCGTTGATGCCTTCTTGCAAAATCTGCCCGGACTTGTCTTCGCGGTAATACATCACCTCGCCACGGTCCACAGGGGTGTACTTCTGCCCTTCGGGCGCGTAGATGCCGATCTGGCGGTAAAGGCCTTCCATGCCGAAGGTGCGGGTTTCGTCCACCAGAATGGGCACCACGCGCGGGCCCAGCGCCTTGTCGCGCAGCAGCTGGTTGAGGCAGCGCACATAAGCCTGGGTGGTGGAAATCTCGCGGCCCTCGGAGGTGGCTTCGAGCATGGGCTGAAAGATCTCTTTGAGATCGGGCACGGGCAGGTGCTCATCGGCTTTCTCGCGGCGCTGCGGCAAAAAGCCGCCCAAGGCCTTGCGACGCTCGATGAGGTATTTCATTTCCGGCGTGTCGTCAGCCGGCTTGAAGAACGGCAACTGGGGCAACGCGCTGTCGGGCACCGGAATGTTGAAGCGGTCGCGGAACTCGCGGATGTCTTCATCGGTGAGCTTTTTCACCTGGTGCGCGACATTGCGCGCCTCGGCCGCGCGGCCCATGCCATAGCCCTTGATGGTCTTGACCAGCAGCACCGTGGGGCCGCCCTGGTGATTGGCCGCGGCGTGGAAGGCGGCGTAGACCTTCTGCGGATCGTGGCCGCCGCGGTTCAGGCGCCAGATGTCCTCGTCGCTCATGTGCTCGACCATCTTGAGCAGGCGCGGGTCGCGGCCGAAGAAGTGTTTGCGCACAAAGGCGCCGTCGTTGGCCTTCATCGCTTGGTAGTCGCCGTCGAGCACGTCCATCATCACCTGGCGCAGGATGCCGTCCTTGTCGCGTGCAAGCAGCGGGTCCCAGTAGGAGCCCCAGACGAGCTTGATGACGTTCCAGCCCGAGCCGCGGAACTCAGCCTCGAGTTCCTGGATGATCTTGCCGTTGCCGCGCACCGGGCCATCGAGCCGCTGCAGATTGCAGTTGACGACGAACACCAGGTTGTCCAGCTTTTCACGCGCTGCCAGGCCGATGGCGCCGAGCGATTCTGGCTCGTCCATCTCGCCGTCGCCGCAGAACACCCAGACCTTGCGCTTGGAGGTGTCGGCAATGCCGCGGGCGTGCAGATACTTGAGGTAGCGCGCCTGATAGATGGACATGATCGGCCCCAGGCCCATGCTCACCGTGGAGAACTGCCAGAAGTCCGGCATGAGCTTGGGATGCGGGTAGCTCGACAAGCCCTTGCCGCCGACTTCCTGGCGGAAATGCGCCAGCTGTTCTTCGCTCAGGCGGCCTTCCATATAAGCCCGGGCATAGATGCCGGGCGAACTGTGGCCCTGAAAATAGATCAGATCACCGCCGTGATCGGCCGTTGGCGCGTGCCAGAAGTGGTTGAAGCCGGTGCCATACATGGTGGCCAGCGAGGCGAACGAGGCCATATGCCCGCCCAGATCGCCGCCATCAGCCGGGTGCAAGCGGTTGGCGCGCACCACCATGGCCATGGCGTTCCAGCGCATGTAAGCGCGCAGGCGCTCCTCCACCTCCACATTGCCGGGGCTGCGCACCTCTTCATCGGTGGGGATGGTGTTGACGTAGGCGGTATTGGCGGAAAACGGCATGTCCACCCCGTTCTGCCGCGCCTGCGCCATGAGCGACTCCAGCACGAAGTGCGCACGCTCCGGGCCTTCAGAGGCGATGAGCGCCTCCAGCGCATCCAGCCATTCGCGGGTTTCCTGCGGATCGGCATCTCTCGCAGTGGCGGGCAGGGATGTCGGTTGCATCTCGGGTAATGCGGCCATGTTGATTCTCCTCGTGAATTTGCGCGCAGTATCGCAAACAAATTTTCAAATCACAAGATTTGATTTCATATAGTGAAACAAGGAACCTGGTTTATTGAATGCATGAATCGGGATTGCAGACCAGACTGCGTCAGCGCAAGGTTTAGGCGCCTCACAATTGTCTGGCCACGCTCCTTGAACACTCTAGACTCTCGCTGTGAAACCTTCAAAGTCCATCGCCACCCTGCGACGGCGCAGTTGGACGCAGCGTCTGGGTTTGCTGCGCGCGCGCACCTTGCTGCGGCGCTTGCAGTCCGACCGTGTGCTGCTGGTTCTGCCGCTGATCGTGTTCGTTCTGTTTCTGGCGGCCATGGCGGCGCTGGTGCGCTACTCGCAGCAGGCCGATCTGCAGCGCGACAAGGACAATCTTCAGCGCGACAGCGAGTGGGCGCAACAGCGCATCAGCCTTGACCTCACGCTCGCTCAGGATCAGGTGCAAGCCATCGCCAACAACCTGTCCCTGCACGACAACCGCGCCGGACCCTTCGATGTTCAAGCGCTGCGTTTGCTGCGGCGCTATCCGCAAATTTTGCTGGTGTATTACGCCCATACCGACGGCACGGTAGTGTTCAAAAAGGGCAATCCCAATCTGGCCACCGAGCAACTCGCGGCCCTGGTCGGC
>JAQTVS010000028.1 GCA_028706735.1 Thiomonas sp. | reverse complement strand
GGCTTGCATAGCCCAGCACGACCAGCGCCACGATCAACAACACCGCGACCAACCAGCCCACACGGCGCGGCGGCGGTGGACGCAAGGGATCGTTGGATGGGGCAGACTGCGGCATGGCGACCTCCGAAAAACAAGTGACCGCAGTATGCCAGCATGCTGGCGTAAACCGGGTTTACCGCCGGGTTCACATGCTTTTCAGCTCGGATTATTCATTGGGGCACGAGATGGCGGCCAGGCGAACCGAGCTTCCCCCTCCCGGCATCCCTCACACTACGGGTGAGGTGAGTTCGCTCCCTCCCCACAAGTGGGGAGGGCTGGGGTGGGCATCCCCCTCCCGACCTCCCCCACGCCGTGGGGGAGGTGAAATCTCACCCTCCCCACAAGTGGGGAGGGCTGGGGTGGGGAGGAATTTGCCCCAAACCACCCGCCAGCGCCCGGCAGGAGCGTCGTTCAGCGAAAAATCGGGGTTCAAAGCACCAGCACGGCGCGGAAGTCGTTGACGTTGGTGTAAGTCGGCCCCGGCACCAGCAGGTCGCCCGTAGCGGCGAACAGGGTATAGGCGTCGTGGCCGTCGAGGACGGCGCGAGGGTTCAGCCCCGCAGCGCGGGCGCGGATGAGGGTGTCGGGCGTGACCCAGGCGCCTGCGTTGTCTTCGCTGCCGTCGATGCCGTCGGTGTCTCCGGCGAGCGCCCAGACACCCGCCTCGCCGTCAAGGGCCAGGGCCAGAGCAAGCAGAAACTCGGTGCCGCGCCCGCCTTTGCCGGGCGTGCTGCCTTTGGTCACGGTTACGGTCGTTTCGCCGCCGGAGAGGATGACGCAGGGCTTGGCGAAAGGCGTGCCGTGACGCGCCACGCTGCGGGCGATGGCTGCATGCGCCAGCGCAATATCGCGCGACTCGCCTTCCATGTCGTCAGCCAGGACATGCGCGGCGATGCCCGCCTGAGCGCAGGTGTCAGCCACGGCCTGCAACATCTGCCGCGGGGTGGCGATAAGCTCCACGCGGTTGCCGTTGAACACGGCGTCGCCCGGCTTGGGCGTTTCGAGCGCGCCGTTCTGCAAACCGGCGCGGATGCTCGCGGGAATGCCGATTGCGTGGCGGTCGATGATGGACAGCGCCTGCACGCAGGTGGTGGGATCGGGCACGGTGGGGCCGCTGGCAATGGTTGTGGGGTCGTCGCCCGGCACATCGGAAATCAGCAGCGTGAGCACCTGTGCAGGCGCGCAGGCGGCGGCGAGCCGTCCGCCCTTGATGGCCGAGAGGTGCTTGCGCACGCAGTTCATCTCGCCAATGGTGGCGCCGCTCATCAGCAGTTCACGGTTGATGCGCTGTTTATCGGCCAGGGTCAATCCCTCGGCGGGCAGAGGCAGCAGCGACGAGCCGCCGCCGGAGATGAGGCAGATGACCAGATCGTCGGCGGTGAGGCCGTGGGTGAGCGCCAGCATGCGCCGCGCCGCCGCTTCACCCGCGGCGTCGGGCACGGGGTGCGCCGTTTCGACCAGTTCGATGCGGACCGGCTTGCCGCCCAGCGCGGGGGGGACATAGCCGTAGCGTGTGGCGACCAGCCCGGATAGGGGCGCGTCCTGCGGCCATAGCGCGTCGAGTGCCTCGACCATGGCGCCGCTGGCCTTGCCCGCGCCGATCACCAGGGTACGGCCCTTGGGCGGGGGCGGCAGAAAGGGCGCCATGACCTCGCTCGGTTGGGCGCGGGCCACGGCCACGTCGAACAGGGCACGCAGAAACGCGATGGGCTGGTCGGCGGCGCTGGGCAGAGTCATGGGGCAGTCGCGGCAGTCGCCTCAGGCGTCCGGCGCAATGGTGTGGTGGCTCATCAGCTCGACGGCGCGGCACAGCGCGGAATGATCGAGCCCGTCCATGCCGTTGGCGGCGCAGGCCGACATGAGCTGCTGCGCCACGGCGGTATTGGGCAGCGCCACGCCGAGTTGTTTCGCGCCCGACAGCGCCAGGTTCAGGTCTTTCTGGTGCAGATTGATGCGGAAACCTGGCTGGAAGGTGCGCTTGACCATGCGCTCGCCATGCACTTCGAGAATGCGCGACGCCGCGAAGCCGCCCATCAGCGCCTGGCGCACCTTGGCCGGATCGGCCCCGGCCTTGCTGGCGAACAGCAGCGCCTCGGCCACGGCCTGGATGTTGAGCGCGACGATGATCTGGTTGGCCACCTTGCAGGTCTGCCCATCACCATTGCCGCCGACCAGCGTGATGTTTTTGCCCATGAGTTTGAACAGGGGCTCGACCTTGTCGAACGTCTCCTGCTTGCCGCCGACCATGATGGTGAGACTGGCCGCCTTGGCGCCGACCTCGCCGCCGGAGACCGGCGCATCGAGGTAGTCGCAGCCCAGCGCGTTGATCTGCTTGGCGAACGCCTTGGTTTCCATCGGCCCGATGGAGCTCATGTCCACCACGATCTTGCCCGGCGTCAGCCCCTTGGCCACGCCGTCCTCGGCGAACAGCACCTTCTGCACATCGGGCGTGTCGGGCACCATGGTGAAAATGATGTCGGCCTTCTGCGCCACTTCGGCATTGCTGGCGCAAGGCTTCGCGCCCGCGTCGAGCAGGGTCTGCGGAGTTTTGCTGCGGCTGTACACATAGAGCGTGTGCCCGCCAGCGAGCAGATGTCCCGCCATGGGCGTGCCCATGATGCCCAGTCCGATGAATCCCAGTGTTGCCATGTGAATCTCCGTTTTGTTGTGAACGTGTGTCTGTTTTATAGCGCGGCCAGCCAGCCCAGACCCGCAGTGGTCGTGGTCTTGGGCTTGTATTCGCAGCCAATGTGACCGGTGTAGCCGATGCGGTCGAGGTGCTGAAACAGGAAGGCGTAGTTGATCTCGCCCGTGCCAGGCTCGTTGCGCCCGGGGTTGTCGGCCAACTGGATGTGGGCGATGCGCGGCAGGTGCTTTTGCATCGTCGCCGCCAGCTCGCCTTCCATGCGCTGCATGTGATAGATGTCATATTGCAGGAACAGGTTGCCGCTGCCCACCTCATCTATGAGGGCCAGCGCCTGCGCCGTGCCGTGCAGGTAAAAACCGGGAATGTCGAAGGTGTTGATCGGCTCGATCAGCAGCTTGATGCCATGCGCCCCGAGTTGCCCTGCGGCAAAGCGCAGGTTGCTCACCAGCGTGGACCGCAGCACGGCCGGATCGGCGCCCGCCGGGGTCTTGCCTGCCAGGCAGTTGAGCTGGGTGACGCCCAGGGCCGTCGCGTACTCGATGGCCTTGTTCACGCCCTCGCGAAATTCATTCACGCGGTCGGGCAGGCAGGCGATGCCGCGCTCGCCCGCATCCCAGTCGCCCGCGGGCAGGTTGTGCAGCACGATCTGCACACCGGCTTCCAGCGCGGCGTTGCGCACTTGCTGCGCGGTGTGGGCGTAGGGGAAGAGGAATTCCACCGCCTTGAAACCCGCTTTGGCCGCGGCTTCAAAACGATCGATGAAGGGCTCTTCGGTAAAGAGCATGGTGAGATTGGCGGCAAACTTGGGCATGGTTCAGGCCTCTGCAGGAACAAGATCAATCACAGGATCGAATTCGGTGATGGCGTCGATTTCACCACCCATGGAGATGTTGGTCACGCGCTCCAGGATGATTTCAACCACCACGGGCACGGCAAACTCTTTCATCAACTGCCGCGCCTGCGCCAGCGCGGGCTGAATCTGCTTGGGGTCGAACACGCGAATGGCCTTGCAGCCCAGGCCTTCGGTCACCTTGACGAAGTCGATGCCGTAACCGCTGACTTCGGGCGAGTTGACGTTGTCGAACGAGAGTTGCACGCAGAAGTCCATATCGAACTGGCGCTGCCCCTGGCGAATGAGGCCGAGGTAGGAGTTGTTGACCACGATGTGGATGTAGGGCAGCTTGAACTGCGCGCCCACCGCCAATTCCTCGATGAGAAACTGGAAGTCGTAGTCGCCGGAAATGGCCACCACGTCAGCGGTCGGATCGGCCACGCGCACGCCCAGCGCGGCAGGCATGGTCCAGCCCAGCGGGCCCGCCTGCCCGGCGTTGATCCAGTGGCGCGGCTTTTCCACCTTGAGCAACTGCGCCGCCGCGATTTGCGACAGGCCGATGGTGGTGACGTAGCGCGTATTGGCGTCGAAGAACTCGACCATCTCCTTGTAAACGCGGTGGGGCTTGATGGGAATCTGCTCATAGTCCCACTTGCGCAACATGGTCTGCACCCGCTCGCGGCAGGCGCCCGCCCAGGCGCTGCGGTCTTTGAGCTTGCCCGCCGCCTTGCGCTCGCGCGCCACGGCAATGAACAGTTCCAGCGCCGCCTTGGCGTCGGAGGCGATGCCGTAATCGGGCATGAACACCCGGCCGATCTGCGTAGGCTCGATGTCCACATGCAGAATCTTTCGGCCCTTGGCATACACCTCGGGCGAGCCGGTGTGGCGGTTGGCCCAGCGGTTGCCGATGCCCAGCACCAGGTCGGAAGCCAGCAGGTTGGCGTTGCCGCCGCGGTGTGAGGTTTGCAGGCCGACCATGCCCGCCATCAGCGAATGGCTGTCGCCAATTGCGCCCCAGCCCATCAGCGTGGGGATCACCGGCACGCCGGTCAGCTCGGCGAATTGCACCAGCAGGTCGCTGGCATCGGCGTTGATGACCCCGCCGCCCGCGACAATGAGCGGATGCTCGGACGCTTCGAGCAGGTCCAGCGCCTTTTCGATCTGCGCCTTTGTCGCCGTGGGCTTGTACACCGCCAGCGGCGCATAAGTGTCGGCATCGAACTCGATTTCGGCAAGCTGCACGTCCAGCGGCAGGTCGATCAGCACCGGCCCGGGACGGCCCGAGCGCATCACATGGAAGGCCTGTTGAAACACTTGCGGCACCAGCGCGGGCTCGCGCACGGTGACCGCCCACTTGCACACCGGCTTGGCGATGGACTCGATGTCCACCGCCTGGAAGTCTTCCTTATAAAGTCGCGCGCGCGGCGCCTGACCCGTGATGCACAGAATGGGAATGGAGTCGGCGATGGCCGAATACAGCCCGGTGATCATGTCGGTGCCCGCCGGGCCGGAGGTGCCGATGCACACGCCAATATTGCCCGGCGCGGTGCGGGTGTAGCCCTCGGCCATATGCGACGCCGCCTCGACGTGGCGCGCCAGCACATGCGCGATATGGCCGTTCTTGCGCAGCGCGGAATAAAACGGATTGATCGCCGCACCCGGCACGCCGAAGGCCTGATGCACGCCTTCTTTTTCGAGCACTAAAACCGCAGCATCCACCGCACGCATCCTGGCCATGATTCCCTCTCCTCGTTGGGGCGCCCGGCAAACGATGCGAGGCATTTCAGGCCATTAGTCTATTAGTCAGATACTGAGAAGTGAATGGAATAAAAAAGAGAAGGATTCGGTACTTTTTTTGAGCCAATCAACTTCCGGGCTCGGCACTCTGGTCGGGCGGCATCACCCGGCGCACCAAAAAATAAGTGATGCCCACCGCCACAACCGCCGCGGCAATCAGGCCGTAGTAGGTCCATGCCCAGTTCTGCAACTGCCCCTGGCTCTCAACCGGGATGATGAGCGCGGCTCGATGAACACCAGCACCGAAAAATTGCCGGTGCGCATGTAGCGGATCTCGGCGGAAATCAGCGACGACAGCACCCAGAGGATGAACAGATTGCCCGGCGCATGCAAAAAGCCCTGCGCCACCGCGCCAGAGCGCACGGTCTGCACCACGTCTTGCCCGAACTGCCAGATCAGCAACAGGCTGGCCACGTGCAGCACGACGGCCGTGAACACATGCAGCAGCTTGTTGGCTGCTCCATCAGCGACTCGAACCACTTATAGCCCATCATGGGGCGTTCCCGGCTGACACTGGACGTTCAACCCAGATTGCTCATCAGGCGGGGCTTCGCCCCTACACGGGCGCTGGCGGTCGGTCTAGGAGCCTGTCGGGCTTTGGTCGTCGAAAGCGTTCTCGGAGAGCGGCGTAGCCAAAATGGGGCCCAGCGAGGACAGTTTTTGCCGGATTTGCAGACCCATAGCCCCGCTATGGGACAAAAAGACGGTGAAAACGAGCTTGCGAAGTTTCGGCGTCGCCAAAAATGGACTGCTGCGACCCATTTGCAGCCGACGATTCCAAAGCCCGACAGGCTCCTAGGGCGTCTTTGCCCCCGCGCTTCGCACCCATAGCGACGGCGATGGGCTTGTCGCGCAGGGCCAAATCCATCCCCACCCCAACCCTCCCCACTTGTGGGGAGGGAGCGATCTCGCCTCCCCCACGCCGTGGGGGAGGTCGGGAGGGGGATGCCCAATCCGCCGCGCCATCATCCCGTGTCCTCATGAACAATCTGGGTTCACTCGCGCGGCTCGCTCCACAGCTTGCCGCCGGTGGCCCAGTGCGACTTGGGCACCTCGTTCAGAATGATGTCCACCGCGTCGGGCGAACACTTGAGCGTGTCCACCACGGCCTGGGTGATGGCCTCAATCAGCTGCTTTTTCACCTCGGGGCTGCGGCCCTCGAAAAGGTCGATACGGATGGCGGGCATGGAATCTCCTGCAAATCAATTGGAAGGCACAGCTTACTTCGCGGATTTGTGTTTGCGTCGCGCCTTCACGCCGTCGGCCAGCACCTGCACCAGCTCGATCGAATCGCCCCACGGGAGGCAGGCGTCCGTGATGCTCTGGCCATACTGCAGCTTGGACGGATCGTCCTTGCCCGCGGTGAACTTCTGCGCCCCGCCCTGCAGATGGCTCTCGGCCATGACGCCGAAAATGCAGCGCTCGCCCGCCGCCAGTTGCGCGGCGATGTCGCGCGCCACATCGAGCTGGCGCATGTGCTGCTTGGCGCTGTTGGCGTGCGAACAGTCGATCATCAGACGGCAGTCGAGCTTGGCCTCTTCCAGCGCGGCGCAGGCCTCGCGCACGCTGGCGGCGTCGTAGTTCGGCGTCTTGCCGCCGCGCAGAATGACGTGGGTGTCTTTATTGCCGCGGGTCTGCACGATGGCCACCTGCCCGTTCTTGTGCACCGACAGGAAAGAGTGCGGACGGCGCGCGGCGTGAATGGCGTCGGTTGCGATGCGCAGGCTGCCATCGGTGCCGTTCTTGAATCCGATCGGCGCCGACAGCCCCGAAGCCAGCTCGCGGTGCACCTGGCTTTCGGTAGTGCGCGCGCCAATGGCTCCCCACGAGATGAGATCAGCGATGTATTGCGGCGAAATCACATCGAGAAATTCACTGCCCGCAGGCACGCCCAGACGGTTGATGTCGATGAGCAGCTCGCGCGCGATGCGCAACCCCTCGTCGATGCGAAAGCTCTCGTCCAGATACGGATCGTTGATCAGCCCTTTCCAGCCCACCGTGGTGCGCGGCTTCTCGAAATACACCCGCATGACGATTTCCAGCTCGCCCGCGTGCTGCTTGCGCAGCACGGCCAGACGCTGCGCATAGTCCAGCGCCGCCTTGGGGTCGTGGATGGAGCAGGGGCCGATGATGAGCAGCAGCCGGTCGTCCTCACCGTGGATGATGCGATGCAGCGCATGGCGGGTATCGGCCACCAGCGTTTCCACCGGGGTGTCGGCAATCGGGAAAAAGCGAATCAGATGATCTGGCGGCGGCAGCGGCACGATGTGCTTGATACGGGCGTTATCTGTACGGGAAGTCTTGTCTTCCTGCGGCTTGTGCAAGGGCTCTGTGGCGGATTTGGGCTGCATCGGAATTTCTCCAGCAAGCATTGAGGTCAGGGGAGCCGCCGCAGGGGCAACGGCAAGATCGCGAAGGGAGTGGGGTTCGAACATGGTGGTTTGCGCCGCATCAGCCCGAAAAAAAACCGCCGGGCTGAGCCGGCGGTTTTTGAGGATTTGTGGGCTGCGTTTGTCAGTCGCGCTTCAGCCTCTCCCTCCGCCGGTGCGGTGCGAGAAGTACCAAAAACCAAAAAAGGTGCGGTTTGCGGTCATGGCTGCTTGCGTCAATGTGAGTCAATTGAAGCAGAACGGCAGCGCGCTGGCAAGCAATGCGCCAATTTGCACCGAAAACCGGCGGTGGATTGTCGCAGCGCAACGGCAGCCGCATCTCTGCGCGAACCTAGCGGTAAAAGTCGTATCAACTGCTTATGATGCATGGCCTTATCTTGGGCCGCCAACCCAGCTCCCCGCATGTGGGGCGCCTCCATGACGCCGCCGATGTCCGCAACACCAAAATCTTTCCGATCCCTCTGGCCCCGCTTGTTGTGGGTGCTGCTCGCACTGGCTATCGTCGTGGCCGCGCTGTGGTGGCGCAGCCGCCCGCCCGTCGTGCCCGGCTACAAAATCGAGACCCGCAATCTGGTGCAGAACGTCGTGGCCACGGGCTACGTCATCACCCCATCCAGAGTGCAGGTGGCGAGCGAAATCACCGGCACGGTGGTGAAACGGCTGGTCGATCGTGGCGAGCACGTCAAAGCTGGGCAAGTGTTGCTGGAACTGCGCGCCGACCAGACCTCGGCCCAGCTCGATCAGGCGCGGGCCGCGCTGCGCCAGTTGGTCGAACAATCGCGCCCGCAGGCCGCCGCCGCGCTCGCGCAGGCCAACGTGCAACTCGAACAGGCCGAGCGCGACCTCAAGCGCGCCCAGGGCGTGTTCGACGCCGGTGGCGGCTCGGCGCAGCAGCTCGAACAGGCGCAGACCGCGCTGCGCAACGCCCGTCAGCAGCGCGACAGCGCGCAGGCTGCGTTCGCTGCGGTCGCTCCCGGGGGGGCGCAGCAACGCGTGCTCGAAGCCGCGCTCAACGCCGCCAGTGCGGTGAATGCGCGCAATGTGGTGCGCGCGGGGGTGTCGGGCGTAGTGCTGGCGCGCAATGTCGAAGTGGGCGACACGGTCACGCCCGGCCAGTCGCTCTTTACCCTGGCGATGGACGGCGCCACGGAAATTCTGCTGCCGGTCAACGAACAGAGCATCGGCAACCTGCAGGTCGGGCAGCAGGCGCGTTGCGTGGCGGATGCCTATCCTGACCGCAGTTTTGCGGCGCAGGTGAGCTTTCTCGCGCCGCAGGTGGACCGCGCCGCGGGCACGCTGGAAGTGCGGCTGCGCGTGCCCTCCCCGCCTGCCTGGCTCAAGCAGGACATGACGGTCTCGGCAGACATCGTCACCGCACAGCGGCGCAATGCCCTGGTGGCCCCCAACGACGCGCTGCGCGGGTTGGACGGCGACCAGGCCACGGTGCTGGTGCTGCGCGACGGCCGGGCGCAGGCGCAGCAGGTCAAGCTGGGGCTGCAGGGGCTGACGCTGACGCAGGTCGTCTCTGGCCTGTCGTCCGGCGAATCAGTGCTGGCCGGCAACAGCGTGGCGCCGGGGGAGCGCGTGCAGTTGCAGTTGCTGCCGTTACCCAGCGCCTCCGCCAGTTCGGCGGCGTCGGGCAACGATCTGCCCATGCCGGGCCGCTGAGACTGAGAGCTGCTGCGCCCATGCGTCTGTCCTGGACTATCGCCCTGCAGTTTTTGCGTGATGGCCGTGCGCAGTCGCTGCTCATTCTCATCGGCATCGCCGTGGGTTCCGCGGTCATTGTGTTCATCACCGCGCTGGTCACCGGACTGCAGGGCAATATCGTCAACCGCACCCTGGGCAGCCAGCCGCAGATCGTGGTGAAAGCGCCGGATCTCGTGCCGCTCACCCCGCCAAGCGCGCCCGATACGGTGTATCTGTCGCGTATCGACCCGCGGCCGCAACGTCTGCGCGGCATCGACAACGCCGCAGCGGTGCTGCATGCCATCCGCAAGATGCCAGACGTGAAGGCCGCCACGCCCGTGGTCTCCGGCCCGGCGTTTGCCCAGCGCGGCAATGCGGTGCGGGCGGTGGCCATCCTCGGCATCGAGCCATCGAGCTATGTGCACATCATTCCCATCAATACCGACATCGTCGCCGGGCAGTTTGCCGTGGGCGCTGAAAAAATCCTCATCGGCTCGCGGCTGGCCTCTGACCTTGGCCTGAGCATCGGCGACACGCTGCGGCTCACCGGCCCCTCGGGCCAGGCGCAGGCGTTTCGCGTGGCGGGCATTTTCACCATCGGCGTGCGCGATGTGGACGAACGCCAGGTCTATCTCGGCCTGCAGCAGGCGCAAACCCTGCTGGGCTTGCCCGGGGCGACCACAGAAATCGACCTGGGCGTGCACGATCTGTTCAGCGCCCAAGCGATTGCCGCACGCATTGCCCGCACCTTCGACGTCAAGGCCGAGAGCTGGATGACCACCAACAGCCAGTTGCTCAACGCGCTGCGCTCACAGTCGCTGTCCACCAACATCATCCGCATGGCCATTGCCCTGTCGGTGGCGCTGGGCATCGCCAGCGTGCTGGCAGTCAGCGTGGTGCAGCGCACGCGCGAAATCGGCATCCTGCGTGCGATGGGCGCCACCCGCCTGCGCATGATGTCGGTGTTTCTCATTCAGGGCGGCGTGCTCGGGCTGATCGGCTCCACCGTCGGCGCCCTGCTCGGGGTCAGCCTGGTGTATGTGTTCAACACCTCGGGGCCGCGGCTGTTTCCGGTCACCATCAGCCCGTGGCTGGTGCCGCAGGCCATGCTGATCGCCACGCTGGCAGGCATCTTTGCCGCGTTTGCGCCGGCACGGCGCGCCTCGCACCTCGATCCGGTTGAAGCCATCCGTACCGTTTGACGCCAGCCGATGTCGCTCCCCGCTCCTGCCTCCTCCGCCAAACTGTCGCCCGTTCTGCGTCTCAAAAGCCTGCGCAAAGCCTATGGCGTGGGCACGCCACTTGAAGTCGAAGTGTTGCACGGCATCGACCTCACCCTGCACAACGGCGAGTTTGCCGCGCTCATCGGCCCCTCGGGCTCGGGCAAGAGCACCCTGCTCAACCTCATTGGCCTGCTCGACACGCCGACCAGCGGCGAAATTCACGTGCAGGGTCGTCCCACCGTGGACTTGAACGATACCAACCGCACCGCGCTGCGCGGGCGCTCTCTGGGCTTCGTGTTCCAGTTCCACCACCTGATCAACGCCTTCACCGTGCTCGACAATGTGATGATGCCCGCGCTGCTCGGCGGCGCAAAGCCCGATGCCGCCACCCGCGGCCGCGCCCTCGAACTGCTCGACGCCGTGGGTCTGGCGATGCACGCACACAAGCGACCGACCGAACTCTCCGGCGGCCAGCAACAGCGCGTGGCCATCGCCCGCGCGCTGATGATCCGCCCGCCCATCCTGTTGGCGGACGAGCCCACCGGCAACCTCGACTCGCACGCCGCCGACGATGTGTTCGCCCTGTTCCGCCGTTTCAACCAGACTTTCGGCTGCGCCGTGCTGCTGGTGACGCACGATCCACGGATTGCCGCCCGCTGCGACCGTGTGCTCGAAATGCTGGATGGCAGCCTCGTTGCGGATCGCCCTCAGACGCTTCAGGCATAATTGCAAATAAGAGTTGTTCTTATTTGTGAATTGTGTTGATGAACCCCCTCCTATCTTTTCCTCTTGCCGCTGTGATCGCCGCCGCTGCGCTGCATCCAGCGTGGGCGCAGACAACCGAAGGCAGCCTCCAGCTCGCACCGTACGCCGCGCCCATCACGCCCCCGGGCCAGACTTGGAACAAGGGCCTGAGCACTTCGCTCCATCTCGATGCGGAGACGCTCGGGGTCATCGGCGGGAATGGCGCGCGCCAGGCCGTCTCGGTCGCCGCCTTGCAGGCCGCCCTGACTCTGGACACCGCACAGGCGGGTTTGTGGAACGGCGGCCAGTTCGACGTCATGCTCATGGGCCTGCGCAGCAATGGCAATCTGCAGTCTGTGACCAACACGGTGCAGTTGCCGAGCAACCTCTGGGCGCCCAATTTCTCGCGGCTTTACCAACTGAGCTACCGCCAGCAGTTCGGCCCCGGTTTTGTGCAGGGCGGCATCATGGACGTGAACAACACGTTCGACACCACTGGCGTGGCCGGCCATTTGCACAATGCCTCATTCGGCATTGCGCCCACCCTGACCTCCAACGCCAATATCGCCACCTTCCCCAACCCCGGCCTGGGGCTGATGGGCGGGCTAGCTCTGGGCAACGGCTGGTCGGCGCAGGCGGGCGTGTGGCAGGGCGATCCGCCCGGAATGACGGGCGCACTCCATCGCGGAGCCCTGTGGATCGCCGAGGCCGATCGCTCCTGGGGCGAGGCCGAACACCCCCAGGGCACGCTGAAACTGGGCGTCTGGCATCTGCAGCAAAGCACCTCGACCTACGGCCCCGATAGCGACGGCTTGTATGCAGTGAATGAATGGCGCTGGAAAGACGCCGCCCGACGCGAGTGGGCCGCTTTTCTGCAAGGCGGCTGGAGCCCGGCGGCGTCCAACCCGGTGCAAGGCTATATCGGAGCGGGCGTGCGGATTCAGGGGCTGAATGCCGCACGCCCTGCCGACGTGCTCACCCTGGGCGTGGCACAGGCGCGTCTGCAGGCGCTGCGCAGCGAAACCGTGGTCGAGGCGGTGTACTCGCTGCAACTCGCCCGCCATCTCTACCTGCAGCCCGACATCCAGCACATTCAGAACCCTGGCGGCGAACCCGGCCATCAATGGGTTGCGGGGCTGCGGGTGCACATCGAACATTAGGCCCGCCCCTACAATCTCTGGCTTCGCGCGCAACCCTGTGCGCTCATCCATCCCCACACCATGAGCCTGAAATGCGGCATCGTGGGCCTGCCCAACGTGGGCAAGTCCACCCTTTTCAATGCGCTGACCCAAAGCGCCATTCCGGCGGAAAACTATCCCTTCTGCACCATCGAGCCCAACACCGGCATCGTCGAATTGCCCGATCCGCGGCTCGATCAACTCGCCGCCATCGTCAAGCCGCAACGCGTCCTGCCTGCCGTGGTGGAGTTTGTCGATATCGCCGGACTGGTGGCCGGCGCGAGCCAGGGCGAAGGGCTGGGCAACCAGTTTCTGGCGCACATCCGCGAGACCGACGCCATCATCAATGTGGTGCGCTGCTTTGAAGATCCCAACGTGATTCACGTCGCCGGCCGGGTCGACCCGATCTCGGACATCGCGGTGATTCAGACCGAGCTTTGCCTGGCCGATCTGGGCACGGCGGAGAAGAGCCTGCACCGCATGAACAAGCAGGGTCGTTCCGGCGACAAGGACGCCAAGCGCGTCGCCGACCTGCTAGAGCGCATCATTCCCGCGCTCAACGAGGCCCGCCCGGTGCGCGCCCTGGGGCTCAGCGCCGAAGAACTCGCCCTGATCGCCCCGCTGTGCCTCATCACGGCCAAGCCCGCCATGTTCGTCGGCAACGTGATGGAGGACGGATTCGAGAACAACCCCCACCTTGACCATCTGCGCGAGTATGCGGCCAAGGAGAACGCCCCGGTCGTGGCCATCTGCGCCAAGCTGGAGAGCGAACTGGCCGGACTCGATGCGGAAGAGAAACAGGCTTTCCTCGCCGATCTCGGGCAGGAAGAGCCGGGGCTGAACCGCCTCATCCGCGCCGCCTTCAAGCTGCTTGGGCTGCAGACCTACTTCACCGCTGGGGTGAAGGAAGTGCGGGCCTGGACCGTGCACGTCGGCGCGACCGCGCCGCAGGCTGCCGCGGTGATTCATACCGACTTCGAGCGGGGCTTCATTCGCGCCCAGACCATTGCGTTTGACGACTTCATCCAGTACGGCGGCGAACAGGGCGCAAAAGACGCGGGCAAGATGCGCGCCGAAGGCAAGGAATACATCGTCAAGGACGGCGACGTCCTGCATTTTCTGTTCAACGTCTGAGCGGGCCGGGCTGCGCCCAGCCCGGCAAATCCCCGCGGCCACAGGTACAGTGTGTGGCCCGGTTTGCTCTTGTCATTGGCATGAGCAAGCCCCAAAAAAATCACGCATCCGTTCATATGAATTCCGGTGTTGCCTACGCTCTCGGCGCCTATGTCATCTGGGGCCTGTTTCCGCTCTATTTCAAGGCGCTTGAACAGGTTCCTTCTCTGCAGATCCTCGCCCACCGCATGACGTGGTCGCTGCTTTTTGTCGCCTTGCTGCTGGCCGTGCTCAAACGCTGGTCGTGGATGAAGCTGCTGCGCGAACAGCCCGCATTGCTCGCCCGTTTCGCGCTCAGCGCCGTGTTGCTGTCGAGCAATTGGGGCATCTACATCTGGGCTGTCAACAGCAACCATGTAGTGGATGCGAGCCTGGGCTATTACATCAATCCGCTGGTCAATGTGGCGCTCGGGTCGGTGCTATTGCACGAGCGTTTGCGTGGCCTGCAGTGGGCTGCGCTGGCGATTGCTGCGGTCGGCGTCACGGTCATGGCGATCGAAGTCGGCCATGTGCCGTGGATCAGCCTCAGCCTTGCCCTCACCTTTGGCAGCTACGCGCTGCTCAGAAAGACAGCGCCGCTGGGGGCGCTCGAAGGCCTCGCGGTGGAGACTGCAGTCCTGTTCCCGCTGGCCGTGGCGTATCTGTTTTGGTTGAGCGCGCAGGGCATGAATGCATTTGCCACTGCCGACCTCTCCACACGCTGGCTGCTGGTCGCGGCGGGCCCGATCACCACCGTCCCCCTGCTGCTGTTCGCCGCTGGCGCACGCCGCATGTCGATGACGCTGCTGGGCGTATTGCAGTACATCACGCCCAGTCTGCAACTGGCGCTGGGCGTCTGGCTCTATCACGAGCCCTTCGCTGCCGCAAAAGTGGTCGGGTTCGGGCTGGTCTGGGCGGGTCTCGCCGTTTTCCTGCTCGACGGTTTGCGGGCGAACTGGAACCGGCCGACTACCGCAACGCCGCTGATGAAAGACGGCGTCGCGATGAGCACCAAACCCTGACGAATCAAGCAGCTCCGGCCCAGCGTCAGGGATAAAGGCCGCGCTCCTCCCGGGCTTGCAGCACCCGCTCGCACGCCACCACGAAAGCGGCCGTCCGAAGACTGATTTTCAGTTGATCGGATGTCTCCCAAATCCTGGCAAAGGCGTTTCCGAGAATCTTGTCGAGACGCGCGTTGATATCGTCTTCATCCCAGAAGAAGCTGGAAAAATCCTGCACCCATTCGAAGTAGGACACGGTCACCCCGCCCGCATTGCAGATGACATCGGGCACCACAAGGATGCCGCGGCTTGCGAAGATGTCGTCTGCCGCAGGCAGCGTCGGGCCATTGGCGCCCTCCAGAATGAGCTTCGCCGTCGTGTTGCGTGCGCGATCAGCGGTGAGTTGCCCCTCGAGCGCCGCGGGAATCAGCACATCGCAGATTGCAGCCCAGAAATCCTCTTCGGAGGCGCTCTGCGCTCCCGCGAATCCGGCCACGCCGCCGTGCGCCG
>JAQTVS010000027.1 GCA_028706735.1 Thiomonas sp. | reverse complement strand
TTAGCCCAGCGGACAGGTCAGTCCCGGACGCAACCTGCTGCGTTGGCTGCGCAGGCGACGACGCGGGCTCAGCAGGCTGAGTCGACGTCGTGGTGGTCTGCGTTGGTTGCGTCTGCTGTGAAGCGGGCGAAGTGGACGGAGCTGATGATGCCGTCGAAGTCGGCTGCGCCTGTGGCGACGTGGTTGGCGCAGTCTGGCTCGGCGCCGTGCTTGGAGCCGTCTGAGTCGGCTGCGCGCTGGACGCGGTCGTCGTCGGGATCACGGACGGCATTGTGTTGCCGCCCGTGGCGACCGGCTGCACATTGGTGGGACTCGCCTGGGCGCCAGTGGACACGGCCGTCGGATCTGAGGAGCCTGCTCCGCCCCCGCAAGAAGCCAATGTGCCGATCGCTGGCAAGGTCAGGATGGTTTTCTGGATGAATAGGCGTCGGGACTGCTGCACGGTGGACTCCACGATGATGGCTGCCGTGGGTGGCGGGCCGCTTGCAGGCCCGGCCTTCCTGACGCCCTAACAGCCCGTTCCAGGCCGGTGATGCACACCCCCTGAGCACGCGCAGTGCATGAAATTTTTCACGCCAACAACCAAGAAAAAGGCATTTATCCCTAATCTAGGGGGATAAGCACCTTCCGTCTGTATCTTGAAGTAAAAGTAGTGAGATTTTTCCGACGCCTTTCGGCGCGGCTCACTGCTGCTGGCACACCGTGTTGGTGTTCTGCAAAAAATTGGTGACCGTGGCCTGGCGGCCTTTGAACCACACCTGGAAGGCGCTATTGCGATAGCGCGCGCCGTCGGCGGAGACGGTCTGGTCGAGGGTGAGATTGCCCAGCGCGGTTTGCAGCGTGACAGACACATCGCCAAACGTGGCGATGAAGGAACTGCCATCCTGGCAAGAGAAGCGCACGGCTCCCGGCGGCAGGGCCGGCGCGCCTTGCTGCGGCGCCGACGCCTGAGGCGCAGGAGCGACAGGGGCGTACTGCTGAGCGCCCGGCGCGCTGGCTGCCGGGGCGACACCGGCCGGGCCGAGCGGTTGCACCGTGATCGGCGCGCTGGGCGCAAGGGGCTGGGCCTCGCTGGTCGGGGCTTGCGGCGTGACTGGCGCGTAGGTCGACGGCGGCACGGTCACGCGCGGAACCGGCGCATTGAGCTGCTGCACCGGAACCGGCGGATTGAGGTTCACCGGCGTGGCGCATCCCGCCAGTGCCAGCACCCCGAGCACCGCGCAGATTGCACCCAGGCGCAAGGAAATAGAGCGTTGTTGTTGCGGATTCATGCACGGACTCCCGAGTTCTGTTGCAGAAATTGAACCATACAAACACAACGAGCACCCCCGCGTGACGTCGCGCAACTGTTGAGACTTGTAAAACCTGTCCAATCTTTCAAGCGCCACCCAGTTCATATTCAGTCCTGAGCGCCCCAGGGCCGGGCCCGCCCCCCCGTGGGAGTCAAGGAAACTTGGGGCGGCCCTGCGTTTCCTTGAGCGCGCGTTCAGACAGCGTTCAGCCGCAGCCAGAAGGAGCCCAACTTGCCGATCTACGCCCTTGCCGTGCTGCTGGGCTGCGCGCTGCAGACCGCGCAGGCGGCGCTCTGGCCGCGTCCGGCCTATCTCGCTGCATGGACGGCAGGCTTGCTGGCGAGCCTGCTCCTGCTGCGATGGCACAGCCGAGTTCACGGCCTGCCGCGCCGTGGCGCCCTGCACCGCGCCGGCACGCAAGCCGCGCTTGCGGTCAGCGGCTTTGCGCTGGCGTTCGGGCTGGCCGGGTGGCGCGCCCACCCCTTGCTGGCGGACCGGCTCAGCCCTGAAGTGGAAACCCAGGTGCTGTCCGTGCGCGGCGTGGTGCAGGGCCTGCCTGTGCTGTATCCAGACGCCACCCGCTTCGTCTTTGCGGTCACGCAGCCCGCACCGCGCGGCGTGCCAACCAAGTTGTCGCTGAGCTGGTACGCCAAGCGGGACAAACACGCAGACCAGCCCCCCGCACCGCCCCGGGTGCACCCGGGGCAGGAATGGCAGCTTTCGGTTCGTCTCAAGCAACCACACAGCCTGGCCAACCCCGGCGGCAACGACACCGAACTGACCCTGTTCCGCGACGGCATCGGCGCGACCGGAACCGTCAGCCGCATGGGCCCGCCGCCCCAACTGCTCGGCCAGCAGAGCACCCCCGCCGACTGGATCGCCCAACTGCGCGACCACTTGCGCCAACGCATGATGACCGCGCTGCAAGGGCAAACCGCGCCTCACCCCCTCCCAACCTCCCCCACGACGTGGGGGAGGAGCGATCACTCAGTCCCCGCCCCCGGGCGGCCTCAAGGCGGGGCGAGCCCCCTCGGGGGGCAGCGAGCGCATGCGGGCGTGGGGGCAACCCGCCCCGCCGCAGAGCCGCCTCAAGGCGGGGCGAGCCCCCTCGGGGGGCAGCGAGCGCATGCGAGCGTGGGGGCAACACCACCACTCCCCGCCGCGGGAACCATCATCGCGCTGGCGCTAGGCGATCAGGCCGCGATTTCCCCCGCAGACTGGACGACTTACCGCATCACCGGGGTGGCGCACCTGATGAGTATTTCCGGCCTGCACATCACCTTGCTCGCCTGGATGACGCTGCAACTCGTGAGCTGGCTGTGGCGGCAGACGGCGCGCCTGCCCCGCCCGTGGACCCTGGCCGTGCCCGCGCCCACCCTCGCAGCCTGGGTGGCGCTGCTGGCAGCCACCGCCTACGCGCTTGTCGCCGGTTGGGGCGTGCCCGCGCAGCGCACCCTGCTGATGCTCGCCGTGGTGCTGCTGCTGCGCCAGCGCGGGCTGCGCGCCGACTGGCGCGACGTGATGGCGCTGGCGCTGATTGCCGTGCTGCTGTGGGACCCCTGGGCCGTGCGGCAGGCCGGGTTCTGGCTGTCCTTCGTCGCCGTGGGCCTGTTGTTCGTTGCGGGGGAGCGCAAACATCCCGAAACCGCGGCGCTTGCGCCCGCTGGCGTGGAGCCTCCAGCGGCTGCCGGTGTGTTGCAGCGCGGCTGGCACACCCTGCGCAGCGCCAGCCACACGCAGTGGGTGGCAACCATCGCCCTGCTGCCGCTGACCCTGCTGTTCTTTCAGCAGATCGCGGTGCTGTCGCCTCTGACCAACGCCCTGGCGATTCCGGTCGTCACCCTGGCCGTAGCGCCGCTGGCAGTTGGAGGCTTGCTGCTGCCCGCGCCGCTGGATGGCTGGCTCTGGCGACTTGCCGCCTGGCTGCAGCAAGGGCTGGACTTCGCCTTGCGCCACATGGCGGCCTGGCCGCTGGCGCAGTGGCACGCCGCCGCGCCCGACCCGGTCACGCTCGCTCTTGCCGCGCTGGGCGGACTGACCCTGGCACTGCCCTGGACCTGGCGGCTGCGCGCGCCCGGCTTGCTCTTGCTGCTGCCGCTGACAAGCAACCCCGGCGCCGCGCCCGCACCGGGCGAGATGGAACTGTGGTTTGCCGACGTGGGCCAAGGCATGGCGGTGGTCGTGCGCACCGCACGGCATACTCTGCTGTACGACACCGGCCCGCAGCAGGCGCCCGGGGTGGACGCAGGCAGCCGCGTGCTGCTGCCGCTGTTGCACAGCCTGGGCATGCGCCACCTCGACCGGGTGGTGGTCAGCCACGACGACAGCGACCACGCGGGCGGCGCAGCGGCCATTGCCCGCACCCACCCGGAGGCCAGCCTGCTCAGCTCCATGCCGGCGGACGCGGCCGCGCGCTTTGGCTTTTCTGCGCGCCAGACCTGTCTGGCCGGGCAACACTGGAACTGGGACGGCGTGGACTTCCGCGTCATCAGCCCCCTGCCGGGCGCGCCGCCGCGCAACGACAACGCCAGCTCCTGCGTGCTGCATGTGGCCGCGCGCGGCGGCTCGGCGCTGCTGACCGGCGACATCGACCAGACGCAGGAGCGCGCCCTGCACGCCGCAGGCGTTCTGCCCTACGCCGACGTGCTGCTGACGCCGCATCACGGCAGCAAAACCTCGTCCAGCGACGCCCTGCTCGACACCGTGATGCCGCGCGCCGCGGTGGTGCAGGCGGGCTACCGCAATGCGCATGGCCATCCCCACCCGCTGGTGGTGGAACGCTACACCGCACGCGGCATCCCGCTCTGGCGCACCGATCTGCAGGGCGCCCTGCGCTGGCGCGACGCCGCGCCCGACGCCTTTCAAAGCTGGCGTGCCGCCGCGCCACATTACTGGAGCCCGGAACCGCACATGCCCGGAAAATCGCCATGACGCCCTCAGAGAAGGCGCAGCATTTCCTGTGCCGCCCCCCAGTGCCGGACCGGGGCGGCCTTCCCGTTGGTGATTTCACACAATCTGCTTCTCTGGCCTGTATCTTGCTAACTGGGCCATATGGCAACAGGCCAGCAAAGACGGCCCCCACCGAGAGACGACGATGCGCTTCTACGATGAAATGACCCCGGCGGACGGCGGTGTGCGTCCGCATTACGCGCAATATGCGCATTGGCTGGCGCAGCAGCCGCCCGACACCATCCGCGCCAAGCGCGAGGAGGCCGAAGTCATCTTTCGCCGCGTGGGCATCACCTTCGCGGTGTACGGCGACGAGGCGGGCACCGAGCGGCTCATTCCCTTCGATCTGATTCCGCGCATCATTCCCGCAGCCGAGTGGAAGCACCTCGAAGCCGGGCTGAAGCAGCGCGTCACCGCGCTCAACCGCTTCATCCACGACGTGTATCACGACCAGGAAATTCTCAAGGCCGGCATCGTGCCGCAGGAACAGGTGATTGGCAACGCGCAGTTCCGCCCCGAGATGATGGGCATCGACCTGCCGCACCACGTCTATGCGCAGATCGCGGGCATCGACATCGTGCGCGCCGAAAACGCGCAGGGCGAAGGCGAATACTTCGTGCTCGAAGACAACCTGCGCGTGCCGTCCGGCGTGAGCTATATGCTGGAAAACCGCCGCATGATGATGCGGCTGTTCCCCGAACTGTTCGCCCGCCACGGCATCGCCCCGGTGGCGCATTACCCGGACATGCTGCTGGAAAAGCTGCGCGCGGTCGCCCCGTCCAATGTGAGCGACCCGACGGTGGTGGTGCTCACGCCGGGCATGTACAACTCGGCTTATTTCGAGCATGCCTTCCTCGCCCAGCAGATGGGGGTGGAGCTGGTGGAGGGACAGGATCTGTTCGTCAAGGACGACTTCGTCTATATGCGCACCACCCAGGGGCCGCAACGGGTGGACGTGATCTACCGCCGCATCGACGACGACTTCCTCGACCCGCAGGTGTTCCGCGCCGACTCGGCCATTGGCTGCGCCGGGCTGATGCGCGCCTACCGCGCGGGCAACATCAATCTGGCCAACGCCATCGGCACCGGGGTGGCGGACGACAAGTCCATCTACCCTTATGTGCCGCGCATGATCGAGTTCTATCTGGGCGAAACGCCGTTGCTGCACAACGTGCCCACCCGCATGTGCCGCGAACCCGATAGCCTGGCCTATGTGCTGGAGCACCTGCCCGAACTGGTGGTCAAGGAGGTGCACGGCGCCGGGGGCTATGGCATGCTGGTCGGCCCGGCATCCACCCAGGCGGAGATCGCCGCGTTCGCGGAGAAGATCAAGGCGCATCCCCATCACTACATCGCCCAGCCCACGCTGGCGCTCTCCACCTGCCCCACCTACGTCGAGTCGGGCATTGCGCCGCGCCATCTCGATCTGCGGCCCTTCGTGCTGTCGGGAAAAACGGTCTCCATCGTTCCCGGCGGGCTCACCCGCGTGGCGCTGGCAGAAGGCTCGCTGGTCGTCAACTCCTCGCAGGGTGGCGGCACCAAAGACACCTGGGTGCTGGAAAAGTAGCCCCCGCCCAGCAGCCCCTCCCGCGCTTCGTCATCTAACGGCTCAAGGAAACGCCCCATGCTCAGCCGCACCGCCGATCACCTGTTCTGGATGGCCCGCTACACCGAACGCGCCGAAAACACGGCCCGCATGCTTGACGTGCATGTGCAGTCCGCCCTGCTGCCGCAAGGCGCCGAAACCATGCAACTGGGCTGGCGCGGCCTGCTGGGCATCTCCGAGCTGACTGCCGCCTACACCGAGCGGCACGGCGAGATCGACGCCGACAAAGTGCTCGACTTCATGGTGTGCGACACCGACAACCCCTCCTCCATCCAGAGCTGCCTGCGCGCCGCGCGCGAGAACGCCCGCGCCATGCGCGGCGCCATCACCACCGAGGTGTGGGAAACCGTCAACCAGACCTGGCTGGAGTCGCAGCGCATGCTGGTCACGGGCCTGTGCCGACAAGACCCGGCGCAGTGCTTCGAATGGGTGAAATACCGCTCGCATCTCTCGCGCGGCGTCACCTCGGGCACCATGCTGCAGGACGAGGCGTATCACTTCCTGCGCATCGGCACCTTTCTGGAACGCGCCGACAACACCGCCAGACTGATCGACGTGAAGTTCCACGCCCTGCAGTCCGATTTTTACGGCTCGGCCAACGGCAATGGCCGGGTGCAGGAGCACGACTTCTATCACTGGTCGGGCGTACTGCGCTCGGTCTCCGGCTTCGAGGTCTATCGCAAGGTGTACCGCGACGTCATCACCCCCGAGCGCGTGGCTGACCTGCTCATCCTGCGGCCCGACATGCCGCGGTCACTCGCCGCCTGCATGATGGCGGTGAACGATCATTTGCGCGCCGTCGCCAATCCGCAGTCGCGCGAAACCCTGCGCCGTGCCGGGCTGCTCAACGCCCAACTGCAATTCGGGCGCCTGGACGACATCATGGCCACCGGGCTGCACGCCTATCTCACCCACTTCCTGGAGCGCATCAACGATCTGGGCGGCGGCATCAGCCAGGATTTTCTCGCCGCCTGAGGTTCCTCCCCGCCGGTTCCTCCCCGCCTCGACTGCTTCTCCCTAACTCTTTATCCAAGGTGCCCGGATGTCCATCCACGTCGCGCTCACGCATACCACCACCTACCGCTTCGACCGTCCGGTGGGCCTCTCGCCGCATGTGGTGCGGCTGCGCCCCGCGCCGCATTGCCGCACGCCCATCCTGTCGTACAGCCAGCGTGTCGAACCGGCCGGGCATTTCATCAACTGGCAGCAAGATCCGTTCTCCAACTATCTGGCGCGGCTCACCTTTCCTGAAAAAACCACCCTGCTCCAGATCACCATCGATCTGGTGGCCGAGATGTCGGTGCTCAATCCGTTCGATTTCTTTCTCGAACCGGAAGCGGAAAAATTTCCCTTCAGTTATGCGCCGGAACTCGAGGCCGAACTCGGCCCCTATCTGGCCGCCGACCCGCTCACCCCGCGGCTCGAAGCCCTGATCAAGAACATCGACCTCACTCCGCGCCGCACGCAAGATTTCCTGGTCGATCTCAACCAGCGGCTGCAGCACGACATCGGCTACACCATCCGCATGGAGCCCGGCGTGCAGACGCCCGAGCAAACGCTCGAACTCGCCTGCGGCTCCTGCCGCGACACGGGCTGGCTGCTGGTGCAGGTGCTGCGCCACCTCGGACTGGCGGCGCGCTTCGTTTCCGGCTACCTCATTCAGCTCACTCCCGATGTGAAGGCGCTCGACGGCCCCACCGGCGCCGAGGCCGACTTCACCGATCTGCACGCCTGGTGCGAGGTGTATCTGCCTGGCGCCGGCTGGATTGGCCTCGACCCCACCTCGGGGCTGCTGGCCGGCGAGGGCCACATTCCGCTGGCCTGCACCCCGCAGCCCTCGGGCGCGGCCCCCGTTGAAGGCATGATCGACGAATGCGAGGTGGAGTTCAGCCACCACATGGCGATCAGCCGCATTTACGAATCGCCGCGCGTCACCAAGCCCTACACCGACGACCAGTGGCAGGCTGTGCTCACGCTGGGCGAAGTGGTCGATCAGCAGCTCAACAACGGCGACGTGCGCCTCAC
The DNA here is from genome assembly GCA_028706735.1 of Thiomonas sp. Classification (GTDB taxonomy): domain Bacteria; phylum Pseudomonadota; class Gammaproteobacteria; order Burkholderiales; family Burkholderiaceae_C; genus Thiomonas. The sequence goes on along the minus strand of JAQTVS010000027.1, from coordinate 7,387 downwards.
CCAGGGCGGCGAACCCACCTTCGTCGCCACCACCGACCGCGACGCGCCCGAATGGAACACCGACGCCCAGGGGCCGACCAAGCGCGGCTACGCGGGCGAACTCATCGGCAAGCTCATCGCCCGCTACGGCCCCGGCGGATTTCTGCACTTCGGCCAGGGCAAGTGGTACCCCGGCGAGCAGCTGCCGCGCTGGGCGCTGTCGGCCGTCTGGCGGCGCGACGGCCAGCCCTGCTGGCACAACCCCGAACTGTTCGCCGACGAGCGCCTGGGCGGCAAGGCCACCCGCTACGACGCGCACACCTTCATCCTCGCCCTGGTCGATACCCTGGGCGTCAACCCCGCCCATGTGCAGACCGGCTTCGAGGACACCTGGTACTACCTGTGGCGTGAGCGCCGCCTGCCGGTCAACGTCGATCCCTTCGACTCGCGGGTCGAAGACGAGTTGGAGCGCGCGCGGCTGCGCAAGGTGTTCGACCAGGGACTGAAAACTCCCGCCGGCTACGCCCTGCCGCTGCGGCGCGAGCCGGGTGACCCACAACTCAGCGGCCCGCGCTGGATCTCCGGCCCGTGGTTCTTCCGCGACGAGCGCATGTATCTGTTCCCCGGCGACTCGGCCATGGGCTGGCGCCTGCCGCTCGACTCCCTGCCCTGGGCCACCGAGGGCGAACGGGCCTCCGACTGGGCGCAAGACCCCTTCGCCCCCCGCAGTTCCCTGCCCGAAGCCGCCGCGCTGCGCACCCAGTACGGCCCGATGCACCGCATTGGAGGCGGTTACGCCGAGGGCGGCACAGTCGGCGTGCAGAACCAGGGCGCCGGCGCACCACGCCGGGGCGCTGGGGCGAGCGCCGGGTCCGCCGCCCTGTCCAGCGGCGACGGCCAGCGGATGCGCCCCGGCGACGGACGGCAGCCCGAACGCTTCGAATCCGGCGGCTGGATTGTGCGCACCGCGCTGTGTGTGGAAGCGCGCGGCGGCATTCTGTACGTGTTCATGCCGCCGCTCACCTCGGCGGAAGACTATCTCGAACTGCTCGCCGCCATCGAAACCACGGCACAACGGCTGCAGGTCAAGCTGGTGCTCGAAGGCTACCCGCCGCCGCGCGACCCGCGGCTCAACCTGCTGCAAGTCACGCCCGACCCTGGCGTCATCGAAGTCAACATCCACCCGGCGCACAACTGGGCGGAACTCGTGGATCACACTGAATTCCTTTATCAGGCCGCATTCGAAACCCGGCTGGGCGCGGAGAAATTCATGCTCGACGGCCGCCACACCGGCACCGGCGGCGGCAACCATGTGGTGCTCGGCGGCGCCACACCGGCGGACAGCCCCTTCCTGCGCCGCCCGGATCTGCTGGCCAGCCTGCTGTCCTATTGGCACAACCATCCGTCCTTGAGCTATCTGTTTTCCGGCCTGTTCATCGGCCCCACCAGCCAGGCGCCGCGGGTGGACGAAGCGCGCGACGATCAGGTCTATGAACTCGAAATCGCCCTGGCCGAACTGCGCGCCAACCGCCGCCGTTTCGGCGCGAACGCGCGCGGCGCCGGGCCGTCCCAAGCCGCGCCGCCCCCCTCAGAGGGCAGCGAACACAGTGAGCGTGGGGGCTCCTTTATTCCACCGTGGTTTGTCGATCGCACCCTGCGCAACATCCTGATCGACGTCACCGGCAACACCCACCGCAGCGAGTTCTGCATCGACAAGCTCTACAGCCCGGACGGCGCCACCGGGCGGCTCGGCCTGCTGGAACTGCGCGCTTTTGAGATGCCGCCGCATGCCCGCATGAGCGTGGTGCAGCAACTGCTGCTGCGCGCGCTCATCGCCCGCTTCTGGCACACGCCCTACACCGCCGCACTGCAGCGCTGGGGCACGGCGCTGCACGACCGCTTCCTGCTGCCCACCTTCATCGCGATGGATTTCGAGGACGTGCTCACCGAACTGCACGAGGCCGGTTTCGACTTCGACCCGCAGTGGTTCGCCCCGCATCACACCTTCCGCTTCCCGCTGCTGGGCGACTACGCGGTGCGCGGCATGAAGCTGGAGCTGCGCATGGCGCTCGAACCCTGGCACGTCATGGGCGAGGAAGGCGCGGCGGGCACCACGGTGCGCTATGTCGATTCCTCGCTGGAGCGGGTGGAAGTGAAGATCAGCGGCCTGACCGACAGCCGCCATGTGCTCACGGTCAACGGCCAGGCCGTGCCGCTGCAACCCACCGGACGCAGCGGCGAGTTTGTCTGCGGCGTGCGCTACCGCGCGTGGCATCCGCCCTCGGCGCTGCACCCTGGCATCGGCGTGCACGCGCCGCTGACCTTCGATCTGGTGGACACCTGGATGGAGCGCTCGCTGGGCGGCTGCCAGTACCACGTCGAGCATCCGGGCGGCAGCAATCCCACCGCCTTCCCCATCAACTCCTACGAGGCCGAGAGCCGCCGTCTGTCGCGATTCTTCCGCATGGGCCACACGCCGGGCCGCATGCGGGTGGCGCCGGTGCATCCCAGCCTGGAATTCCCCTTCACCCTGGATTTGCGAACGGGCGCGTGAAATTTGACCGGAATCGGGGGATGCCCGCCGCTGTACAGGCGTCTCCCGCATGCCACAATGCTATATGGTCAGCCTGTTCCAATCTCAATCCCAATCGCAAGGCCCGTTCGATCCGGGTGAAGACTGCGCCGCGCTCGCCCGCGACCTGGCTTCCCCCGTCATCCCCGGACACTGGGACGAATTGCGCGGCGGCGTCTCCGATGGCCTGGCGGGTGCGCCGCTGGCCCCGCTCTGGGACCACTTTTTTCGACTGCTCGGCCCCGGCGGCTTCGACAGCCTGAGCGCCCGGCAGCAGCAGTTGCTGCAGCAGATTCACGATGACGGCGTGACCTACAACGTCCACGCCGACGCCGCTCAGGCGGTGCGCGCCTGGTCGGTCGACCTGTTTCCGCTGCTGGTCGACGCCGCCTCGTGGAAGCAGATTTCCGCCGGTGTTGCACAACGCGCCGCGCTGCTCAACACCATCCTCGCCGACCTCTACACCGGCCCGCAGCGCATCCTCAAAGAAGGGCTGCTGCCACCGGCGCTGGTGCAAGGGCACCCCGGCTATCTGCGCGCAGTGCATGGCCACGCGCCGCCGGGCAATATCTGGCTGCACATTGCCGCCTTCGACCTGGCGCGCGGGCCCGACGGCGTGTGGCGCGTGGTCAACCAGCGGGTGCAGGCGCCGTCCGGCCTGGGCTATCTGCTGGAAAACCGCATCCTCATCTCCCGCCTGTTCCCGGACGCGTTCAGCCAGCTCAAGGTGCAGCGCCTGGCTGCCAGCTACCGGCTGCTGATGGATACGCTGCTGCGGCTCTCGCCCGGAGGCGTGGGCAGCCGCGTGGTGCTGCTCACCCCTGGCCCGTACAGCGAAACCTATTTCGAGCAGGTTTATCTGGCGCGCTACCTGGGCATCACCCTGGCCGAAGGCAGCGACCTCACCGTGCGCGAAGACCGGCTGTTCCTCAAGACCCTGCGCGGCCTGGAGCCGGTGCATGTGGTGCTGCGCCGCCTCGACGACAGCTTCTGCGATCCGCTCGAACTGCGCCCCGATTCCATGCTGGGCGTGGCCGGGCTGCTGCAGGCGGTGCGTGCGGGCAACGTGCTCGTGGCCAACGCGCTCGGCGCCGGTTTTCTGGAGTCGCCCGCGGTGCAGGGTTTTCTGCCTAAGCTGTGCAAAACCCTGTTGGGAGAGCCGCTCAAGCTGTCCTCGCTGCCCACCTGGTGGTGCGGCGAGCCGGGCGTGTGCGACGCGCCGCTGGACGATCTGCGCGCCTGGGTGATCAAGCCGGTGCATGCGGATTGCGGCTTCGAGCCCACGGTGATGGCCAGCCTCGATTACGGCCAGCTTCCCGCGTGGCGCGAACGGGTGCAGTCCAACCCGGCGCTGGTCACCCTGCAGCAATATCAACCCCTGCCGCATGTGCCGGTGTGGAGCAATGAGCGTCTCGCCGCCCGCGCGGCCATGCTGCGGGTGTATGCCATTTCCGACGGCCAGGGCGGCTGGCGGGTGCTGCCCGGCGGGCTGGTGCGCACCGCGCCGCGCGGCGGCAACACCGTGTCGATGCAGCGCGGCGGCAGCAGCCAGGACGCCTGGATCATCACCGGCGACGCGGTGGACGACTCCACCCTGCTGCCGGCGCCGATGCGCCCGCAAGACCTGATCAACCATCACCGCGTGGTCACCAGCCGCGCGGCGGAAAACCTGTTCTGGCTCGGCCGCTACTGCGAACGCGCCGAATTCAGCGCCCGGCTGGCGCGCATCACCCTGCGCGCGCTCTCGGGCGACGACGACATGGGCATCAAGGTGCGCGACATGCTCGACCGGTGGTGCCGCAGCACCGGCCTGATCGAGCAGGACGCCCCCGAATTCGGCGACAACCCGCAAGGCTTCGAGCGCTGCATCGTGCGCGGTCTCGTGCCGGGGCAGCACCAGGGCGGCATCGTGCAAAATCTGCAGGCGCTGGGCCGCGCCGCCGCGCAGGTGCGCGAGCGGTTGGGCGGCGACCACCGGCAGTGGATCGCCTCGGCCACCGCGCTGGAGATTTTGCCTACAGCCTCGCGGCGCGAGGAACTGCAATCCACCCAGGCGCTGCACGGACTGGAACAACTCACCGAAGCGCTCAGCGCCATCACCGGGGCACAGACCGACCGCATGACGCGCGACGACGGCTGGCGCCTGCTGAGCATCGGCCGCCACATCGAACGCCTGTTGCTGCTCGGCGACGCGCTCACCGTGGCCTTCCGCACTGGCGCGGTGCACAGCGATAGCGGCTTCAACCTGCTGCTGGCGCTGTTCGACAGCACCATCACCTACCGCGCGCTCTATCAGAAGCGGCTGGAAATTCCGCCCTTGCTCGACTTGCTCATGCTCGACCGCGAAAACCCCCGCGCCCTGGGCTGGGTGGCGCAAACCCTGCGCGCGCGCATGGCCAAGCTGCCCGGCGAGGCCGCCGACAAGGACGCCCTGCTCGCCCTCGCGCCAGACCCCGACGAATGGCATCTGCCCGAACTTTGCACCCACACCCAGGAGTTGCACTACACCTGGCTGGAACTCACCCTGACGCAGAGCATCGACAGCGCCTGGCGCCTATCCGACGAAATCAGCCGTCGCTATTTCGCCCACGCCAACGCCCCCGACCGCCCGCTGGGCGGGTATTGAGACGCGCCAACGGATGACCCAAGACGCATGACCCCAGACGCCCCGGCCCCGCAACAAGTTCCCGCTGCACCTGCGCAGAGCGTGCTCTACCGCGTGGTGCATGAAACTGCCTACACCTACGCCACACCGGTCGAGCTGGCCCACCATCTGGCCCACCTGTGCCCGGTCGACCATGCTGTGCAGGAACGCATCGACTACATCTGCGACATCCACCCCGAGCCCGAACATCGGCACAGCGATGTCGATGTCTTCGGCAACCAGCGCGAGTTTTTCGCCTATTACAGCCCGCACGACACGCTGACCGTGCGCGCTGTCAGCCTGGTGCAGGTACGCGCGCCCGAACCGCCAGACTGGGAAGCCAGCCCGCCGTGGGAACAGGTGCGCGAACAACTCCTCTACCGTGTCGGCAAGCCCTATGTGGCCGAGGCCGAATACACCTTCGGCACCCATTTCTCTCCGCTGTTCGCTGCCGCCGCCACCTACGCCGAGGCCAGCTTCGCGCCCGAGCGCACCTTGCTCAGCGGCGCCCTCGACCTGATGCAGCGCATCCACGCCGACTTCACCTACAACCCCGAAAGCACCGAAGTCCAGACCCGCGCCCCGCAGGCGCTCGAACTGCGCGCCGGCGTCTGCCAGGACTATGCGCACGTCATGATTTCCGCGCTGCGCAGCCTCGGGCTGGCCGCGCGCTACGTCAGCGGCTATCTGCGCTCCCGCCCCACACCCGGCGAAGAACAACTCGTTGGCGCCGATGCCTCGCACGCCTGGGTGGCCGTGTGGTGCCCGGTCAACGGCTGGGTGGACTTCGACCCCACCAACAACCGCCAACCCGCCGCCGACTATGTGCGCATCGCCCTGGGCCGCGACTTTGCCGACGTCTCCCCCTTGCGCGGCATCATCCGCGGCGGCGGCGATCACACCCTGAAGGTCGCGGTGCGCGTGAGCCAGGTGGACGAGGCGGCATAAGCCCTGCCTCTTCTCGCCGCGGCACGGTCACCGCGCCGTCAGTCACCTGACTGAAGCAGATCGGCTCGGGTCAATGGCTGCGCCCGGCCGCTGAGAGCACAAGCAATGGTCTGCAGCATGGAATTTGACGGAAATATCTGACCGTAGCTCAGCGCAAGCGGCAAAAGAACCGCCACCGGAAGCAACCAGTCAGCGCCTCCGCCGTCGATGCCCCCGCGAGGCAGCCGCCATAAAGCCAGCACCGCTAGCGCCCCGCCCCAGAGCGCACCAGTCGCCGCTTCGATTGGCGTGTGCACATCGGTCGTCAGCCGCGAAACCATAATAGCCACAGCCAGCAGCGCGCCAAGCGCGGGCAGCAACCAGCGCCAAACCGGCGGCCGCCCCGCGGCGAGCAACAGCCCAAGAGTCGGCCAGACCAGCATCGACAGCGCGCTGTGCCCGCTCAAGCCGGTGAAGTTCCAGCCTGGGGGATGCAGGCCCCAGCCCATGTAGAGAATTTTGCTCAGAGCCACCACGGCACCGTCCAGGATAAACAGCCCGGCCCAGATGAAAGCGGCGCGCCTGCTCTGCCGTCCCAGCCAGAGAACGATGACCAGGGCGAGCGGCAGCAACACGGCGCTGTCGCCCAGATCCGTCACATGCACCCAAAACGACTCAATTCCCATGCACCGATCTTAAGCACAGGCCGTGCCGCCGCACCTGGAACCTCGGCGCCGCAGCAAGTACAGGCCCACTGCGCGGTGTGTTTTTCAGGAGATTTATGGTTTGCCGTAATTGTTCGGCATGAACTGCATCTTGTCCCAGGGGAAGTTCTGCAGCACCTGCCAGTAGGCCAGCCCGCCAAACAAGGCCGGATAAGGGTCTGGCTGGCCGGCCAGTTCATAGGTCTTGGGGTTGACCGCCCGAAGAGATACCGAGCCGGCCGTGTCCCACACCACAAAGCCGTACTTCTGCGCGGCTTTGGCAATGATCTTGCCCGCCGGGGTGAGGTTGAGCGCATCGACGTTCACACTCGGGTCGAGCCGCATGCGCGTGCCTTCGGGAATGGCGTTGGCCTGATTCTCCAGGTTGTGGCCATCGGTCCGGTTTGCAGGCCAAGAGAAAGTCGGCCACTTTGCCGGGCTGGGAAGAGAGATGCCCATGACATGATTGATGGCGCCGTCCTTGAGTTCCTGCGCTGTGATCTCTCCCCCGATGAACGGCAGGCCCGTCGCCGTGGTGCCGTAGGGGTTGGGATAGATGCC
>JAQTVS010000026.1 GCA_028706735.1 Thiomonas sp. | reverse complement strand
TCATGCCGCCGCACGCCCGGCTGCCCGTGTTCCTTGGCGGCCGCTGGCAAGACACCGTGCTGGTGCGGCGCGCCGAGTGCCAGCCCGGCCAGCATGTCGATGGCCCCGCGCTGCTGGCTGATGCCCACACCACCCTGCTCGTCGAGCCCGGCTGGAGCGCCCGCATCACCGCGGCCGGCCATGTGGAACTGCACCGGCTGGCCGCCCAGGCCTGCGCGCGCGACGATGACACCGCGGTCAACCCGGTGCGGCTGGAGCTGTTCAACAACCAGTTCATGCACATCGCAGAACAGATGGGCGTGCAACTGCAGAACACCGCCGTGTCGGTCAACATCAAGGAGCGGCTGGACTTCTCTTGCGCGCTGTTCGACGCGCAGGGCCAGCTCATCGCCAACGCGCCGCATATGCCGGTGCATCTCGGATCGATGGGCGAGAGCATCCAGACGGTCATCCACGCAAACCGCACTGCCATGCGGCCCGGCGATGTGTTCATGCTCAACGACCCCTATCACGGCGGCACGCATCTGCCCGATGTCACCGTGGTCACGCCGGTGTTCGACGCCGCCGGGCGCGACGTGCTGTTCTACGTCGGCTCGCGCGGCCACCATGCCGACATCGGCGGCATCACCCCCGGCTCCATGCCGCCGTTCTCGCGCAGCATTCTTGAAGAAGGCGTGGTGATCGACAACTTCAAGCTGGTGGAGGCAGGCCGCCTGCGCGAAGCCGAGGTGCTGGCGCTGCTGTCTGGCGGACGCTGGCCGGCGCGCAATCCGCAGCAGAACCTTGCCGATCTCAAGGCGCAGATCGCGGCCAACCAGACCGGCGCGCACGAACTGCGCAAACTCGTGGCCGACTACGGCCTGAACGTGGTGCGCGCTTATATGCAGCATGTGCAGGACAACGCCGAGGCCGCGGTGCGCCGGGTGATCGGCGCGCTGCACGACGGCGCATTCAGCCTGGAGCTCGACAGCGGCGCGCGCATCAGCGTGAGCATCCGCGTCAACCGCGAACGGCGTGAAGCCGTGATCGACTTCACCGGCACCTCGCCGCAGCAGCCCGATAATTTCAATGCGCCAAAGGCCGTCACCGTGGCGGCGGTGCTGTACGTTTTTCGCTGCCTGGTGGACGACGACATTCCGCTCAACGCCGGTTGCCTCAAGCCCCTGCACCTCATCGTGCCCGAAGGCTCAATGCTGGCGCCGCACGCGCCCGCCGCGGTGGTGGCGGGCAATGTGGAAGTGAGCATGTGCGTGACCAATGCGCTATTCGGCGCACTGGGCGTGCAGGCCGCGAGCCAGTGCTCCATGAACAACTTCACCTTCGGCAACGCGCAGCATCAGTATTACGAGACCATCGCGGGCGGCTCCGGCGCGGGTGGCGTGTTCGATGGGCATGGCCAGCGGACCGGGGGCTTCGACGGCACATCCGTGGTGCAGACCCACATGACCAACTCCCGCCTGACTGACCCCGAAGTGCTGGAATGGCGCTACCCGGTGCGGCTGGAGAGCTTCGCCATCCGCGCCGGTTCCGGCGGAGCCGGGCGCTGGAGCGGTGGCAACGGCGGCGTGCGGCGCATCCGCTTTCTGGAGCCGATGACCGCGGGCATCCTCTCCAACGGCCGCCGCGTGCCGGCGTTCGGCATGGCGGGCGGCGCTCCTGGTGCAGTCGGCATCAACCAGATCGAACGCGCCGACGGCCGCATCGAGCCGCTGCCCGCTTGCGCCAGCGCAGAAATGCAGCCGGGAGATGTGTTTGTCATTCAAACGCCCGGCGGCGGCGGTTATGGTTGAGGGCATCGCCTAGGAGCCTGTCGGACTTGAGAATCGCGGGCTGCAAAAATCCGCCGCCGCAGGGCATCCCCATCCCCTTTTTTCGCTCTACGCGACTCAAGCCCGACAGGCTCCCAGAGGAAACCGCATGACCCCCGTTCAGGCCGACATGCCGCCCATCGTCACCCTCACGCTCAACCCCTGCGTGGACGTGAGCTACGACATCCCGCAACTGATCGAAGACCAGAAGGTTCATGCCACCGCCACGCGGCTTGATCCGGGCGGCAACGGCATCAACGTGGCGCGCGCGCTCAAGCGGCTGCGCATTCCGGCATGGGCCTGCGCCACCGTGGCAGGAGAAATCGGCATGTTGTTCGAGCGACTGATCACCGGGCAGATCGACCATCCCCATCTGGTGCGCATCGACGGCGAAACCCGCATCAACACCACCTTGCAACAGCGCCAGCCGCGCGCCCAGTTCGAGGTCAGCGCCACCGGGCCGGTGATCGATGCCCCCACGCTGGACCGCATCAGCGCTGAAGTGCTCGCGCTCACCCGCAATGGCTACGCGGTGCTCACCGGCTCGCGTTCCCCCGGCGTGCCGTCCTGCTACTACGCCGAGTTGTGCGCCGCCCTGCGTGCCCAAGGCGCAAAACCCGTGGTGGACGCACAGGGCGAGGCGCTGGCGCAGGCAGTGGCCGCCCGGCCCTTTCTCATCAAGCCCAATCGCTCCGAACTCGAACAGCTCGTCGGCCGACCGCTACCCACGCGGGACGACGTCATCCGCGAGGCCCGCGTGCTGCATGCGCTCGGCGTGGAGTGGGTCTGCGTGTCTCTGGGCGCCGAGGGCGCGGTGCTGGTGGGCGCCGAGACCTATATCGGCCACGCGCCCGAGGTGGCGGTGGTGTCCACCGTCGGCGCGGGCGATTCGATGGTCGGCGGCTTGGTCGCCGCCCTCTCGCGCCAGGCCACACCTGCCGACGCCCTGCGCCTCGCCCTGGCCAGCGGCAGCGGCACGTCCCAACAACCCGGCACCGAACTGTTCGATCCGGCCGCTTTGCCCGGCTTGCTGGCGCAGGCCACAGTTCAGCTTATCGCTTGACGGCGCGCCAGCCGATGTCGCGACGGCATTGCATGCCGTCGAAATGGATCGTGTTGATCGCCTCATAAGCATGTTGCTGCGCGATGCGCGGTGAATCGCCCAGCGCGGTGACGGCCAGCACCCGGCCACCGGAGGTGCGCAACACGCCCTGCGCGTCGAGCGTGGTGCCGGCGTGGAAGATGATGCAGTCGGCTGTTTCGGGCGGAATGCCGGTGATCGTGTCGCCTTTGCGCGGGTTTTCCGGGTAGCCGTGCGCGGCGAGCACCACGCCCAGGGCGGTGCGGCGGTCCCACTCCAGTTCCACCTGGTCGAGCTGACCGGCGATGGCCTTCTCGAATACCACCGAGAGGTCGCTCTTGAGGCGGGCCATGATGGGTTGGGTTTCCGGGTCGCCCATGCGGCAATTGAATTCCAGCGTCTTGGCGCGGCCCTGGGCGTCAATCATCAGCCCGGCGTAGAGAAAGCCGGTGAAGGGAATGCCGTCTGCCGCCATGCCCTTGACCGTGGGCAGGATGATTTCGCGCATCACCCGCGCGTGAATCTCGGGCGTGACCACGGGCGCCGGTGAGTAGGCGCCCATGCCGCCGGTGTTGGGGCCGTTGTCGCCGTCGAGCAGGCGCTTGTGATCCTGGCTGGAGGCCAGCGCGAGCACATGCTGGCCGTCGACCATGACGATGAAACTGGCTTCTTCGCCCTGCAAAAATTCTTCGATGACTACGCGCGCACGGCCCGCGTTGTGCTGCACGCCGTAGCGGTTGGCCTGCAGCATGTCGTCGATGGCGGAGTGCGCCTCGTCAGCAGTTTGCGCCACGACCACGCCCTTGCCCGCGGCCAGGCCATCGGCCTTGACGACGATGGGCGCGCCGTGCTGATCGACATAGGCATGCGCCTGCGCCGCATCCTCAAACGCAGCGTAGGCCGCAGTCGGAATGTGGTGCCGCGCCATGAAGTTTTTGGAGAACGCCTTGGAACTCTCCAGTTGGGCGGCGGCGCGCGTCGGGCCGAAAATTTTCAGACCGCGGGAACGAAAGCCATCGACGATGCCCGCAGCCAGAGGCGCTTCGGGGCCGACCACGGTGTAGGCGATTTTCTCGCGCACGCAGAACGCGGCCAACTCTTCGGCGTTGGCCACCTGCAGGTTCTCCAGCCGGGAGTCGAACGCAGTGCCGCCGTTGCCCGGTGCGACATAGACCGTCTGCACCCGGGGCGACTGCGCCAGCTTCCAGGCGATGGCGTGTTCACGTCCGCCGGAACCGATGACGAGGAGTTTCATGGTGTTTTACGGTCGGTTTAGCCGAAGATGGCGTTGTGATAGACCTCTTGCACATCGTCGAGGTCTTCCAGGGCGTCAATGAGTTTCTGCATCTTTTCGGCATCGTCGCCCGCAAGTTCGACCGTGTTGTCGGCGCGCAGGGTGATGGCGGCCAACTCGGGCTGCAGCCCGGCGGCTTCGAGCGCGGCGCGCACGGCCTCGAACTGGGCGGGCGGGGTGAGCACTTCGATGGCGCCGTCGTCATCGGGGATCACGTCGTCCGCGCCGGCTTCCAGCGCGACCTCCATCACCTTGTCCTCCGAGGCGCCGGGGGCGAAGACCAGTTGGCCGCAATGCCTGAACTGGAAGGCCACCGAGCCCTCGGCACCCAGATTGCCGCCGTTCTTGGACAGCGCATGGCGGACTTCGGCCACGGTGCGCACCCGGTTGTCGGTGAGGCAGTCGATGATGAGCGCCGCGCCTCCCACGCCATAGCCTTCGTAGCGGATCTCTTCGTAGTGCACGCCTTCGAGGGCGCCGGTGGCCTTGTCGATGTTTTTCTTCACCGTATCCGTCGGCATGTTCGCCGCCTTGGCCTTGTCCACCGCCAGACGCAGCCGCGGATTGGCGTTGGGGTCGCCGCCGCCCAGGCGGGCCGCTGCGGAAATTTCACGGATGATCTTGGTCCAGACCTTGCCGCGCTTTTCGTCCTGACGGCCTTTGCGGTGCTGGATATTGGCCCATTTGGAATGTCCGGCCATGGTGGTGCGATGCTCCTGATGGAAGCCCTGCGGCAGGGTGAAACCGCGCTGCGAGGGCGTTGATAGACTGCGAATTCTACTTTCGCGCCGTGCGCCCGACCTCCATCACACCCAGGCTACCGCCATGTCCGACCCCATTCTCATCGCCCAGCACGGCAAGGTGCAATGCCACCTGCTGCCGCGCCTTTCCAATCGCCACGGCCTCATCACCGGCGCGACCGGCACCGGAAAGACCGTCAGTCTGCAAGTGCTGGCCGAGGCGTTTTCGCGCATCGGCACGCCCGTGTTCATGGCCGATGTGAAGGGCGACCTGACAGGAATTTCACAAGCGGGCAGCCTGAGCCCCAAGCTGGCCGAACGGCTCAAGACTCTTGGCCTGCACGAGCCGACCTTCGGGCCTTGCCCAGTCACACTGTGGGACGTGTTTGGCGAGCAGGGCCACCCCATCCGCGCCACCATCTCCGACATGGGGCCGCTGTTGCTGGCGCGGCTGCTGCAGCTCAACGAGACGCAGACCGGCGTGCTCAACCTCGTGTTCAAGATTGCCGACGACAACCGCCTGCTGCTGCTCGACATGAAAGACCTGCGCGCCATGCTGCAGGAAGTGGGCGATAACGCGGCGAGCTTCACCACCGAGTACGGCAACATCAGCGCCGCCAGCGTGGGGGCCATTCAGCGCGGCTTGCTGCAACTCGAAACCCAGGGCGCCGACCAATTTTTCGGCGAGCCCATGCTCAATATCGACGACCTGATGCAGACCGATGGACAGGGGCGCGGCATGGTCAACATCCTCGCCGCCGACAAGCTGTACCAGGCGCCGCGTCTGTACGCCACCTTTCTGCTGTGGCTGTTGTCCGAGCTGTTCGAACGCCTGCCAGAGATTGGCGACCCCGATCAGCCCAAGCTGGTGTTTTTTTTCGACGAAGCCCATCTGCTGTTCAACGATGCGCCCAAACCGCTGCTGGAAAAAATCGAGCAGGTGGTGCGGCTCATCCGCTCCAAGGGCGTGGGGGTGTTCTTTGTCTCGCAGAACCCGCTGGACATTCCCGACACCGTGCTCGGGCAGCTCGGCAACCGCATCCAGCACGCGCTGCGCGCCTTCACCCCGCGCGACCAGAAGGCGGTGAAAACCGCGGCCGACACCATGCGCCCCAACCCGGGGCTGGACGTGGCGCAGGCCATCACCGAACTCGCGGTGGGCGAGGCGCTGGTCTCGCTGCTCGACGAAAAAGGCCGCCCCACGCCAACCGAGCGCGTGTGGATGCTGGCGCCCGGCAGCCGCATCGGCCCCATCACACCTGAAGAACGCAAGGCGCTGATGCAGGGGTCGCTGGTGGCCGGGGTGTATGAAAAAACGGTGGACCGCGAGTCGGCCTACGAATTGCTCAAAGGTCGGGTGGAAGCCGCGCCAGAACCAGCCGCGCCCGCGCCAAAAGCCGGAGCGCCAGCCAGTTCGGGTGGCGGCCTGCTCGATTCGCTGGGGCAGGGACTGGGCGGCCTGGCGCGCGGCTCGGGCCGCAAGGATTCCATGCTCGAAACCCTGGCCAAATCCGCGGCGCGCACCATCGGCAGCACGGTGGGCCGTGAAATCATTCGCGGCGTGCTGGGCAGCCTGCTGGGGGGCAGCAGGCGGCGCTGATCACTCTTTGCTCAGCGGCGATCCCCATCGTCCCGGCCGCGGCCGCCATGTCCCCAGCCGTGTCCGCGGTCATGCCGCCAGTGGTCACGGTCCCAGCGGCGCACCGGAGCGCCGTAGTAGTAGGGCGGGGCGACAGCCACCGGGGTGTAAACCTGACCGTAGCCGTAATACACCGGACGCGGCGGAGGCGGGGGTGGGGCGAAATAGACCGGCGGCATCGGCGGCGGCGGGGCATACACCACCGCCGGCGCCTGATACACCGGGTAGGCATTCGAGAAATTGGTCACCACCCCGGGAACGCCGACGTTGACCGACCAAAACACCCGGTCGGCATGCGCCGCCGGGGCGGCAAGGAGTGCAGCGCTGCCCGCAAGGGCCAGAACGATGTGACGGAACATGATGAGAACCTCCTGAACATCTTGTGGTTGGTGCTGGGGTAACGGCAGGAATTCCCGCTTGCTGACAGCGGGTGTGAAGTTTTTTCCTTTGGCTCATGCCCTGAAGCGTTCAATTCAGACGGATCGGCTTTGTTTGCACTGCAACACAGCGCCATCCCGACTTTCCCAGACCTGTTCAAATAGCGAGGCTATGGAACCTGTTGACAAACCTTCGAACTTCCTGCGTCAGATCATCGAGCGCGATCTGGCGCAAGGCATTTATGCGAACCGGCGCTTTGCCGGCCATCCGGCGGACGCCGCCGGACATGCTGCGGGCCAGGCTGATCCGGCCCGCATCCGCACCCGTTTTCCGCCCGAGCCCAATGGTTACCTGCACATTGGACACGCCAAGAGCATCTGTCTGAACTTCGGTCTGGCGCAGGATTTCGGAGGGGTCTGCCATCTGCGCTTTGACGACACCAATCCCGAGAAGGAAGACCAGGAATACGTCGATGCCATCCTCGACGCGGTGCGCTGGCTGGGCTTCGACTGGAACGTGGGCGGCGTTTCGCACCTTTTTTACGCGAGCGACGACTTCGACTTCATGCATCGCTGCGCCTGCGCGCTGATCGAAGACGGCCTGGCCTATGTGGACGAGCAGAACGCCGACGACATGCGCCGCAACCGCGGCACGCTCACCGAGCCGGGTGTGGACAGCCCCTGGCGCACCCGTTCTCCCGAGGAAAACCTGCGGCGTTTCGAGGAAATGCGCGCGGGCCAGCACCCGGAGGGCAGCATGGTGCTGCGCGCGAAGATCGACATGGCCGCGCCCAATATCAATCTGCGCGATCCGGCGATCTACCGCATCCGTTTCGCCCACCATCACCGCACGGGCGACACTTGGTGCATCTACCCGATGTACACCTTCGCGCACCCGATCGAAGACGCGATGGAATGCATCAGCCACAGCATCTGCACGCTGGAATTCGAAGACCAGCGGCCGTTCTACGACTGGTTGCTCGATCATCTCGTGCGCCTAGGCCTTGTCGCCAGCCCGCGCCCGCACCAGTACGAATTCGCCCGCCTGAATCTCACCTATGTGGTGACGAGCAAGCGCAAGCTGGCTCAACTCGTGGCCGAGCGCCATGTGGACGGTTGGGATGATCCGCGCATGCCCACGCTGGCGGGCTTGCGCCGACGTGGCTACACCCCGGAGAGCCTGCGCCTGTTTGCCGACCGCATCGGCGTGAGCAAGGCCGATTCCTGGATTGATTACAGCGTGCTTGAACAGGCTTTGCGCGACGATCTCGATGCCCGCGCAGTCCGCGCCATGGCGGTGCTCAATCCGCTCAAACTAGAGCTCACCAACTGGGCCGAGGTGTTCGGCAGCGCCGAACATGCCGAGCCATGCAGCGCGCCCATGCATCCCGCCCACCCCGAGATGGGCCGACGCAGCTTCAACCTCACCGCGCAGGTGTGGATCGAGCGCGAAGACTTCATGGAGGCGCCGCCCAAGGGCTATCACCGCCTCACACCCGGTGGCATGGCGCGGCTGAAATACGGCTATGTGGTGCGCTGCACCGGCTGCGAAAAAGATGCCGAAGGCCGAGTCACCAAGGTGCTTGCCGAACTATTGTCCGACACCAAGAGCGGCACGCCTGGGGCGGACGCGGTGAAGGTCAAAGGGGTCATCACCTGGGTGAGCGCCAGTCTTGGCGTGGCCGCGCAAGTGCGATTGTTCGACCGCCTGTTCACCGAAGCGCACCCCGACGCGGGCGGGCGCGATTTTCTGTCCGTGCTCAATCCGCAAAGCAAGCAGACGGTGTCGGCGTATGTGGAGCCGTCGCTCGCAGCCGCGTCGGCGGGCGCTGCGTTCCAGTTCGAGCGCCATGGCTATTTCGTCGCCGACCGCGTCGATCACTCCTCCGCCCAGCCGGTGTTCAACCGCACCACCACTCTGAAGGACAGTTGGGGCAAGTGATGGATCAGTCTGGCGACACGCTCAGTTTCGGTCCCCCCATGCCCGCCGGCAGCAGCGCGCTGGATCGGCTGCTGCAACAAGGCTTTTGCGTGCTGGGCGCCGCCGAACTGGCGGCGATGGCCCAATATGACCGGGCAAGTTGCACGCCCGCGTTTGCACTGTGGAATGACCTGCCGCCCGACAACTACCTCAAGGACGGCGGCCACTACCGCTTCCGGCGCCACGGCAGCTTCATCCAGACGCTACGCCCGGCTGCAGGACAGATGGACTTGCTGCCCGTGCCGCACCGCGCACATTGGCAGCCCACCGCATACAACGCCTTGCATGGCGGCATGTCGCGCTGGTTCGCGCCGCTCTCCGACGCGCTGCTGCAGGCCGCGTTCTCGCAGCCTTTGCTGCGCGGGCTGGGGCGTCTGTTCGCGCAGGTGCGCAACGCGCCGCAATGGTTTGTCGAGGCGCATCAGTTCCGCATCGACACCCGGGAAGGCGTCGGCCGTCCCACGCCGGAAGGCGCACACCGCGACGGCGTGGATTTCGTCGCGGTGGTGCTGATTGCGCGCCACGGTATTCGCGGCGGAGAGACACGGGTGTTCGAGCTGGCGGGCCAGCGCGGTGTGCGCTTCACCTTGGCCGAGCCCTGCAGCGTGCTGCTGATGGACGACACCCGGGTGATTCACGAGAGCACGCCGGTGTTGCCCGAGGGCGAAGCAAACGGCGGCTGGCGCGACACCCTGGTGCTGACCTACCGCGCCGGTGGCTTCCTCGATCCGCAGCCGGTCGGCTGAATTTTTGGCGCACCCTAAGTGCGGCATGTTGCCGCGATCAAACGATTGTTCGCCGAGTGTTTGATTTCGGTCAATATGAAGTTCAAGCCCGCTGATAAGCGCGGATTTGAAACACAACTCGTTACATAATCTCCTCGCAGTGTCCGGCAAGGCGTCAGGACGCGATTTCTGGAGAGATGCACATGCGTCATTTGCCCCTCAATTTGACCCGCTTGATGGCCGCTTCGGTGGCCGCCATTGCCCTGATTGCCACGCCGCTTTCCGCGGCAGCGCAAGCTGCTCCCACGCCGGAGCAGATGCAGGCCACGCGTGCCGTCACTGGCGAGTTGCTCAAGACCCTCAGCGGCAAGCTGCAGGCCAGCATGAAAGAAAACGGCCCGGCGGGCTCGATCACGGTTTGTCAAACCATCGCGCCGGAAATCGCCCTGGGCCTGGCTGACAAGACCGGCTGGAAAATCACCCGCGTGGGCACGCGCGTGCGCAATATCGACCTGGGCACGCCCAACGTCTGGCAGCACAAGGCGCTGGGCCACCTCAACGCCGACCTGAAGTCGGGCGCCAAACCCGAAACCCTGGAATGGAGCGAGGTGGTGACCGAAAATGGCAAGCCCACGTTGCATTACGCCAAGGCCATCGTGCTGCAGACGCAGTGCCTTGCCTGCCACGGCACGGCAGCGCAGCTCGCTCCGGGCGTGGCCGGCAAGCTCAAGGCCAATTATCCGCAGGACCAGGCGACCGGCTACGCGCCGGGGCAGTTGCGCGGCGCGGTGGTCATCAGCCGTCCGCTGTAACCGCCTGTCGAAGCGACACCGCAACGCCTGCCCGCGCCTCACCAGCGCAGGTAGGCGTTTTTGTTTCCGGTGTGCAGGGTGATTTTGCGTTGCTGCTGTTTGTGCGTGCCTTCAATGGTGTAGCTGCCCTTGGGCGCCTGCACAAAGCACAGCGGGCCGTCTGCGGTGAATGCCGCCACAGTCTTGCCCTGATGACGGATGCGGATGGGTACGTCCGCGAGGTAGGCGCCGCGTGGCCCTTCCACCATCCAGAAACCCAGATTGAATTGCGGCGCCTGCGCCTGCAGTGCCTTCAGATTGCCTTCCCCCACGCCGCCGCAGACATAGGACAGATTGCCTGCATGGTGCACTTGTGCCGCCTGGCTCAAGGCGGGGTTGAGCAGGCAGGCGGCCAATGCGCCGAACACAGCGCCCCGGCGCAGGGCTTGATGCGAGATGGACATGATGAATTCCTTTCAGAGTGTGTGCGTGAATACGCCCTGAGATAGACCGCGCGCATCCCGCCAGGTTCGTCGCCGGGCATCGGGTTTTCAGCCTCGTTTCATTTTTTTGCAGCGTAAAAAACCCCGCCGGGGCGGGGTTTCGTTGCCATGTTGCGTGGCATCAGGCGGAGGCAGGTTTTGGCGGCGTTGCCCTGGGCTGATGCAGATTGGGCAGGAACACGGCCAGCAGGCCAATGAGGGGCAGGAAGGAGCACAGCTTGTACACCGCGTCGATGCCCCAAAGATCGGCCAACTGGCCCAGCACCGCCGCGCCAATGCCCCCCAGGCCGAAGGCCAGGCCGAAGAACAGCCCGGCCACTGTGCCCACCTTGCCAGGAATGAGTTCCTGCGCATAAACCACCATCGACGGAAACGCCGAAGCCAGCATGAAACCGATGATGGCGCTGAGCACGGCCGACATCTCCAGGCTGGCGTAGGGCAGCAGCAGGGTGAACGGCGCCACGCCGAGGATGGACACCCAGATCACCGCCTTGCGGCCGATGCGGTCGCCAATCGGCCCGCCCAGCAGGGTGCCCGCCGCGACCGAGGCGAGGAAGACGAACAGGTGGTATTGGCCCACTTCCGTGCTGACGTGGAACTTATGCATCAGGTAGAAGATGAGATAGCTGTTGATGCTCGCCAGGTAGAAGAACTTGGAGAAAATCAGCGCCAGCAGCACTGCCAGGGTGCGGCGCACCAGGTGCGGCGGCACGGGGGAATGTTTGGCGGCAGCCGCTTTTTTGGGCAGGCGATGCTGCTGGCTATACCAGCGGCCCACGCCCGTGAGCACGATGATGGCCAGCAGCGCTGCCAGCGAAAACCAAGCAATGCTTTTCTGGCCATGTGGCAGCACGATCCATGCCGCCAACAGCGGCCCGGTGGCGGTGCCGGCGTTGCCGCCCACCTGAAAGATCGACTGCGCCAGCCCGTGCCGCCCGCCCGAAGCCATGCGCGCAACGCGCGACGATTCCGGGTGGAAGATTGACGAGCCAGTGCCCACCATGGCCGCGGCCAGCAGCAAAATAGGAAAGGTCGGTGCAATCGACAGCACGAGCAAGCCAGTGAGGGTGAAGCCCATGCCCACGGCCAGCGAGTAGGGCTTGGGGTGTTTGTCGGTGTAGGCGCCGACGATCGGCTGCAGCAACGAGGCGGTGAACTGATAGGTCAGGGTGATGAGGCCGATCTGCGCGAAGTTCAGATGGAAATCGGTCTTGAACAGCGGGTAGATCGCCAGCATCAACGACTGGATCATGTCGTTGAGAAAATGCGAAAAACTGATCGCGCCGAGGATGCGGAACTTGGTCTGCTCGGCGGGCGCGCTGCCGGGTGCGGCGAGCGTGGCGGTGGTCGGGGTTGAACTCACGGTCTGGTTCTTGAGTGGGACAGGTCGGCGCAAAACAACGAGTTTTACGCAGGCGCAAGAGTAGTGCGCGGGGAAACTATTTGCACAGGCATGGATTTTTTGGCGGATGGATGCGCCGCGACATCAGCGGGCTTACTATTTGCTGCATGGCACAACATGCAAATGCAATCGGTGCGGCGCAGCAGCAGCAGAATGCGCGGCAGCAGAGCCTGGGCGAGGAAATCGCCAACAGCCTCAGCCACGGCCTGGGTCTGCTGTTGTCGATTGCCGCGCTGCCGGTGCTCATCGTGCATGCGGTCGAGCATCAGCCGGTGGCCAGCGTGGTGGGCGCAACGATTTTCGGCTCCAGCGCCATCCTGCTCTATCTGGCCTCCACGCTGTATCACGCCCTGCCGCAGCCACGGCTCAAGGCGGTGTTTCAGCGCATCGACCATGCGGCGATCTACCTGCTGATCGCCGGCACCTACACCCCGTTCACTCTTGGCGTGCTGCGCGGCGGCTGGGGCTGGACGTTATTTGGCCTGGTTTGGGGGCTTGCGGCGCTGGGGCTGTTGCTCAAGGCGCTGGCCGGGGTGCGGTTTGCGCATCTGTCCACCGCGCTATATCTGGGCATGGGCTGGGTGGTGCTGATCGCCATCGTGCCGCTGGCCGAGCGCATCGCGCCGATGGGCCTGTTCTGGCTGGTGGCAGGCGGTGTGTCCTACACCCTGGGCGTGGTGTTCTTTGTGTTTGACGAACGCTGGCGCTATGCCCATTTCGTCTGGCATCTGTTCGTGCTCGCGGGCACGGCCTGCCATTTTTTCGCGGTGCTCTACTACGCTGTCTAAGGGAACACAGTTCCTGCGGGGCGGCCTTGAGGAACTGAGATGCGTTCGTCATAAAATCGAACGGTCGTTCTTTTTTGTGGCCGCCGTGCCTAAAATGCTGTGTAAAACAGCCTGACAGTGGAGACCGCGATGACCCCGCATCAACTCTTGGAACAATTCGGCCCGCGCGAGGCCATGGATTACGACGTGGTGATCGTGGGCGCAGGCCCGGGCGGTCTGGGCGCTGCCATTCATCTCAAGCAACTTGCGCAGCGGGCGGGGCGCGACATTTCAGTCTGCGTGCTGGAAAAAGGCTCCGAGCCGGGGGCGCACATTCTGTCTGGGGCCATCATGGACCCCGGTGCGCTGACCGAGCTGTTCCCGGACTGGCAGGCTCTGGGCGCGCCGCTGAACCAGCCAGTCACTGCCGATCAATTCCTGTTTTTGAACGATGCGGGCGCCAAACCCGCGCCTGCCGCCTTTCTGCCCGATTGCTTCAAAAACCACGGCAACTATGTGATCAGCCTAGGCAATCTGGTGCGCTGGATGGCGCAGCAGGCCGAGGGGCTGGGGGTGGAAATTTTCCCTGGTTTCGCCGCCGCCGAGGTGCTGTACGACGCGCAGGGCCGGGTGCGCGGCGTGGCCACTGGCAACCAGGGGCTGGGCAAGGACGGCGAGCCGACCGATCACTTTCAGATCGGCATGGAGCTGCGCGCCAAATACACCGTGTTTGCCGAAGGTTCGCGCGGGCAACTCGGCAAGGAGCTGATCGCGCATTTCCAGCTCGACGCGGGGCGTGATCCGCAGAGCTATGCCCTGGGCATCAAGGAAATCTGGGAAGTCGCCGCCGACAAGCATCAGCCCGGCCTGGTGCTGCACACTGCGGGCTGGCCGCTCGATCCGGCAACCTACGGCGGCGGCTTTCTCTATCACCTCGAAGACCGCAAGGTGGCGATTGGTTTTGTCGTCGGGCTGGACTACAGCAACCCGTGGCTGAGCCCGTTCGAGGAATTCCAGCGGCTCAAGACGCACCCCGCGATCCGCGGGCTGTTCGACGGCGCCAAACGACTGGGCTATGGCGCACGCACCATCACGGCGGGCGGCCTGCTGTCTTTGCCCAAGCTGGTGTTTCCCGGCGGCTGCCTAGTGGGCTGCGAGGCCGGATTTCTCAACGCCTCGCGCATCAAGGGCAGCCACGCCGCAATCAAGACCGGCATGATGGCGGCGCAGGCCATTGCGGACGCACTTGCGGCAGGCCGTGCGCAGGATGCGCTTGCGGCCTATCCCGAGGCTTTCGAGCAGTCGTGGCTGCATGCCGAACTCAAGACCGCGCGCAACTTCAAGCAGTGGTTCAAGAAGGGGCGGCTGGTCGGCACGCTGATGACCGGCGTCGAGCGCTGGTTCCTGCCGCGCATCGGCATCAAGTCGCCGCCGTGGACTCTGCATCATCATGTGCCCGACCACGCCATGCTCAAACCGGCGGCCGATTGCCCGCGCATCGACTATCCCAAGCCCGACGGCGTGCTCACTTTCGACCGGCTGAGTTCGGTCTATCTGAGCAACACCAACCACGAGGAAAACCAGCCGCCCCACCTCACCCTCAAAGACGTGTCGGCGCCGGTGCAGATCAACCTCAAGACCTATGCGGGCCCCGAGTCGCGCTACTGCCCCGCCGGGGTGTACGAGTTCGTGAAGGGGCCGGATGGCTGCGACAAATTACAGATCAATGCGCAGAACTGCGTGCACTGCAAGACCTGCGACATCAAGGACCCGACGCAGAACATCGTCTGGGTGGCGCCCGAGGGCGGCGGCGGGCCGAACTACGTTGGCATGTGAGGTGGACACAGCCCCTCGGAGCCTGTCGGGCTTTGGAATCGTCGGCTGCAAATGGGTCGCAGCAGTCCATTTTTCACCGTCTTTTTGACCCATAGCGGGGCTATGGATCTGCAAATCCGGCAAAAACTGTCCTCGCTGGGCCCCATTTTGGCTACGCCGCTCTCCGAGAACGCTTTCGACGACCAAAGCCCGACAGGCTCCTAGACCTGCCGCTGCGCATCACCCCACCGAGGAGCAAGGAAGCTGGGGCCGGACGGGTGTTTTCTTGAATGTCCGCCTGGCTTGCCGGCACAGGACGGCGCGGCCGACAGCATCACGCGCATTCGCGGGGGTGGCCGTCAAAGTGTGAAGTAATCGACGCGGTCTTTAGATAAGGCGCATTTACACTTCGCCCAACTCAAAAAA
>JAQTVS010000320.1 GCA_028706735.1 Thiomonas sp. | reverse complement strand
TTACCGCGATTCGCGCGCAGACCTGGGGCAACCCGTACCGGCTGGCGTACTTCGAGGCGACTACGCATCCGCAGTCTCCCCGCGCCAGCTACGACCTGGGCCGCATGATGCTCATCACGGCGCAGGGCACCGGCAGCCCGCAGTTCCAGATGGGCATGCGGCAGATGGAACAGGGCGCCCTGCTGCCCGGCGCCGATCTGCAACCCTTGCAGGCGCTGGTGTTCATGTCGGCGAAGAACGGCCTGCCGATTCAGCCGCGCTGGTGGGCCGAGATGCGCCGCACCATCGCCACCTCGCCGATGAGCGCGGAAGACGTGGGCGCGCTCTACAGCCTGATCCAGTGCGGCATCAACGGCGTGTGCCACTACACCCCGGGCGATGTGCAGCAGCTCGGCCAGTTGATCGCCTTCGCCGTGCAGCGCGACCCGGGCCGCGCCGATCTGGTCACCCTGCAAGCCAACTGGGCCGCCAACCTCGCCCACGACAACCCGCTGGCCTACCAGCGCATGCTGCGCGCCGTGGCGCTCGACCCCGGCAAGTACGACTACTGGAAAAACCTGTTCGTCATGCAAATGGCCGCGGGGCTTTACGGCGATGCGGGCAACGTGCTGGAGCGCATGCGCGAGCTGAACCGTTTTGGCATTCACGATGCGGAGATCGCGAAACTCAGCCAGACGCTGGCGCAAAAGCAGAAGGCGAATGAAAGCGCTGGAGCGGGAAGTCCATCGTGATGCACAACAACGAACCGTCATCCAGCTCCACCCTGCCCCTCCAGCGCATACTACTGCTCGGGGCGCTGGCGGTGTTGCTGGCGCTCACTTGGCTGGCCTATTGGCCCGGACGCACCGGGCCTTTTCTGTTCGACGACTTTTCCAACCTCGCCCCGCTGGGTGATTTTGGGCAGATCGACTCATGGTGGAAAGTGGTGGCCTTCCTCACCTCGGGCTTTGCCGGGCCGACGGGACGGCCGTTGTCGCTCGCCACCTTTTTGCTCGATGCCCGCAACTGGCCCGCAGCGCCCGAGGCGTTCAAGCTCACCAATGTGGCCATTCACCTGCTCAACGGCGTGCTGCTCGCGGGTCTGAGCGCAGCACTTTCGCGGGCGCTGGGCCTGGCGCGACGACCTGCAGCCTGGGCGGGCGTGCTGGCCGCGGGGCTTTGGCTGCTCGACCCGTTCTGGGTGAGCACCACGCTGTATGTGGTGCAACGCATGGCCATGCTCGCCGCCACCTTTGTGTTTGCCGGGCTGTGGGGCTATGCACATGGCCGGTCGTTGCTCGCGCAGGGGCGCAGGCGCGCAGGCTATGCATGGATGAGCATCTCGCTGGCGCTGGGCACATTGCTGGCGGTGCTTTCCAAGGAAAACGGCGCGTTGTTGCCGGTACTGGCCTGGGTGCTGGAGGCGCTGGTGTTCGACCGCCAGCACACGGCCGTCGCACAAGGCGGCCGCACGTTTCTCGCCTGGCGCTGGGTGTTCATCCGCCTGCCCGCGCTGGCCGTGCTGGGCTATCTCGCCACCTTTCTGCCGGGCTTGTGGACCGGCGCGATGGCCGGGCGCGACTTCACCCCGCTGCAGCGCCTGCTGACCGAGAGCCGCATCGTCTGGACGTATCTGGGCGACATCTGGCTGGCGCGCACACACGACGGCGGCCTGTTCCACGACGACATCGTGCTCTCCACCGGCCTGCTGCAGCCGCTATCCACGCTGTTCGCCGTGCTCGGCATCCTGGCGCTCATCGTCTTTGCCATCCTGTCGCGCTGGGCGCGCAGCCCCGTGGTGGCCGCAGCCGGCGTCGCCGTGGGCTTCTATCTCGCCGGGCAGGTGATGGAAAGCACCTGGCTGCAGCTCGAACTCGCGTTCGAACATCGCAACTACCTGCCTGCGGGGCTGATGTTTCTGCCGCTGGCGATCGGGCTGGTGGTTGGGGTCAACGGGGTCAGGTCTAGCTTTGTAGCAAATGCTACAAAGCTAGACCTGACCCCCAATCCCACGCGCCGCTGGCCGGTGTGGTTCGCCATGGCGCTGCTGGCCTTGTTTGCGCTGCAGACCGCGCGCCGTGCCGATGTCTGGGGCAAGCCCTTCCAGCAAGCTTTGGTCTGGGCGCGCGAACACCCGGATTCGCCACGGGCGCAAGGCTATCTGGCCAATTTCTGGAGCCATGTCGGCAACACCCCCGAGGCCGCGCACCTGCTCGATGCCGCATTGCGCGAACATCCGCACAGCCTCATTCTGCTGATCAACCGCGCTGGCGTGTCCTGCGCGCTAGGCCAGGCGCCGGAGGGCTTGCGTGCCAGCCTGCTGAAGGCTGCCCGCACCGCCGATCTGGCTGACAACGTGACCCAATACCAGTTCGGCAAATTGCTCGATGGCTTGGGCGCCTGCACCGCACTAGGCGCTGGCTTCAGTCAGGACCTCATTGCCGCGGCGCTGGCCAATCCGCATGCCAGGCAGACCACGGTGCAGCGCGATTTGCTGCACCGTGAAGCCTTATCCGCCCTCGCCGCGGGACATGCGCAAGCGGCGTATGCGCTCGACCTGCAAGCTTTGCAACTGCCCGATCTGCCGGTGGGCGCACGGCTGCGCTTTGCCGTGGAACTCGCCAGCGCCGGGCATCAGCAAAAGGCGCTTGATCTGCTCAACACGGTGCCGTCGCCGCTGGCGCACATTCATGGCTGGAGCATGGCCGCCCTGCACCAGCGCTGGCTGCGGCATGTGGGCTTTTATCAGGACAGCGAGGCGCATCTGCGCAAGGTGCTGATCGAAGAAATCGGGGAAAAGAAATGACGACTGATTTGCATGGGGTCAGGTCTAGCTTTGTAGCAAATGCATCAAAGCTAGACCTGACCCCATGCAAGTTATCCATCATTCTTCCCGCCCGCAACGAAGTCGGCGCTGTGGGGCAGACGGTCGCGCGCATCCGCGCGCTCTACCCAGAAGCCGAAGTCATCGTGGTGAACGACGGCTCCACCGACGCCACCGCCGCTGTGGCCGAGCAGGCGGGCGCGCGGGTCATCAGCAAACCCTACGGCATGGGCAACGGCGCCGCCATCAAAACCGGCGCGCGCGCCGCGCTTGGCGAGGTGCTGGTGTTCATGGACGCGGACGGGCAGCACGACCCCGCCGACATCCCGCGCCTGCTCGCCAAGCTCGATGAAGGCTACGACATGGCAGTGGGGGCGCGCGGCGACGGCTCGCAGGCCAGCGTGGGGCGCGGCCTGGCCAACGGCCTGTACAACCGCTTGGCCACCTGGATGACCAACCACCCGGTACTCGACCTCACCAGCGGCTTCCGCGCCGCGCGGGCCGACAAGTTCCGCGAATTCATCCACCTGCTGCCCAACGGCTTTTCCTACCCGACCACCAGCACCATGGCGTTCTTCCGCAGCGCCTACCCGGTGGCCTACGTGCCCATCGTCGCCGCCAAGCGCGTGGGCAACAGCCACATCCGCCCGCTGCGCGACGGAGTGCGCTTCCTGCTCATCATTTTCAAGATCGCCACCCTGTATTCGCCGCTCAAGCTGTTCGCGCCCGTGGGGGCGGGATTCTTCCTGCTGGGACTGGGCAACTACGCCTACACCTATGCAACGGAGCACCGCTTCACCAATATGAGCGCCCTGCTCATGAGCGCCAGCGTCATCGTGTTCCTCATCGGCCTGATCTCGGAGCAGATCACCAATCTGACCTACAAGCGGGACGGGTGACA
>JAQTVS010000025.1 GCA_028706735.1 Thiomonas sp. | reverse complement strand
AACTGCGCCTGCGTGCTCCGCACCGTCGCCTGCTGCGAGCGGATGCGGGCGTCCAGATCCACCGGGTCCATTTCGCCCAGCACCTGCCCGACCTTCACTCTGTCGCCTACATGCACATCGAGCCGCAGCACCCGGCCGGCCACCGTGGGGCCGATGCTGTAGGTATAGCGCGCCTGCACCGTGCCGATGCCGAACAGTGCTGGGTTGATCGCACGGTTTTCCACCGTGGTGAGGGTCACAGGCACCGCCGCCAGCGGGCCGGTGCGCAGCGCCACATAGCCCAGCAGAAGGATGAGAGGAATCAGCACCGCCAGCAACAGCAGGGTGCGGCGATTGAGGGCGGAAAAATTCATTTTGTGCTCCCGATGCAGCGGCGATACAGCGCGAACGCGCCGGGCGCTGCGCTGCGAATCTGTTGCGGCTCGCCAGACAGCAGGGTCTGCATCACCAGGCCCTGTATGGCGCCGATGAACATGGCGGCGGCTGCGTCTGCCTCGATGTCCTGGCTCAGTTCGCCGCGTTGTTGTCCTGTGGCGATGAGTTGGCGCACGCGCTTGCCATAGGTCGCCAGCAGCGTGCGCGCCGCGCGTTTTGCCGCAGTGTCCTCGGCGCGCTGGAGTTCACCGAACAACATGCGCGGCACGCCGGGGTGTTCGGCTACGAAGGCCGTATGTGTGAGGAACACCGCCTCCAGCGCATCGAGTGCGTTGTCGTGACTGGCGATGGCGCGTTCAACCCGGGCCATCAGCCGCGTGGCGACCCATTGCATCACCGCTTCCCAGATGGCGCCTTTGGTGGGGAAATGACGGAACAACGCGCCCTGCGTCAGCCCCATGTGCTGGGCGATGGCACTGGTCGTGATGTCGCTCGGATTGCGTTGCGCGGCCAGTTCGATGACGGCTTCAACCGTGACCTCGCGGCGGATGTCGGCGGGCAAGTGTAGGGGATGGGTTTCCATCTGCATCTCTGAAAGAAAGTAATCAAATACTATCTTATGCCACAGAAAAAAACCAGGGTTTTTGCACCCTGACGTGCCGTGATTGATGTGTCCAAGCTTGCAGTATGGGGCGTGCTGGGTGTGCTGCGTGGGACGCCTAGTGTTGCGGCTGGTAGGGAAGCGACGAGTGGTGCAGAAAAATCACGGGACGGTTGTTATTCGCACGCTTGATGGCAAAAGTGAACTCGACCTTGACCTCCTTGTTTGTTTTGGCGTCAGTGAAGTAATAGTTGCCCATGGCGATGGCGGAGTCCTTGTCAATCACGATGGACTGATTTTCAAACCGGACTTTCGACCAGGGTTGAATGGCAAAACCGTGATCCTCCGGGTTGCTGCCGCCAACGAAGTAAGACAGCGCCTGCTCCTTGTCCTCGCGGAACTGATCTTGCGCTGCTTTCGTCGGTTTGAACAACACCTTGCCTTCGTCATAGCCATACAAGAGGTCGATCAGTTTTTTCGCCTGGGTCTCGTAATCACCGCCCGCCTGAAAAGTCTTGCCGATGTCCACAATGCCGACGCCCCATTCTTTTTCTAGCTTCACGACATCGGACGTGGTGAGCGGCTTTGTGTTCTTGGCAACGGCCAAGCCGCCTGCACCCAGGCTCAAGGCTATTCCAAGTATCAATGCGCTGATGAAATTTTTGCGTTGCATGATGAAGTCGTCCTTTGGATCGGTAGTTGAGTGAAGGAGTCGTGGTTCAAACTGAGCCCGTCTCTTTCGGACTGTTGATGATGGCGTCAAACTCCGCTTGCGTGATGTACTGCGGCGTGTAGCTGACGCCTGCCGCAGTCAACTGCGAGACGAATGAGCGCAGATGATTGCGCGATCCCTTCAGCAGGTTCATGTAAACCAGCTTGACGTCTGGGTTATCGGTCTGCGCGATGCGCTCGTTGAGGTCTTTGATGTCCAGATCCTCGATGGCGGCGCCAACCTGCAGCGCCGCATCCAGCGAGGTCTGCCCTTGGCTTATCAGGGCGTTGAACATCGTCTGCAACTCGGGATCGACGAACACCCCCGTGCCGGTATGCGAGGCGGGGTCGGGCAATTTATAACGGGCGATCAAAGTGGCCACCGCGTCCATATGCTGTTGCTCGCTGGCCGCGATGTTGTTGAAAATGGGCTGCCCCCACTGGGTGTAGAACAATTGATAGACGTCGCGCGCGAGTTTTTCTTCTTCGCGCATGAACACGATGCTGGCGGCTTCAGTGTTGTCGAGCGTGCGGGTGCTGTCGCCGCCGCTGCGGCCGCTGCCGGCAAAGGCCGCGGTGACCATCAGCGCGCCGCCCAGGGCGAGAATGGCTTTGGAAAAAGAGGTGGGGGTTTTCATCGGTTCGAGATCTCTGGTGAGCGGCGCTCAAATCGCGCCGGTTTCGGTCGGGCTGTTGACGATGGCGTCAAACTCAGCCTGGCTGATGTACTGTGGCGTGTAGGTGACGCGCAGAGTGGTCAGTTGCGAGATGAAGGCGCGCAGGTGATTGCGTGAACCCTTCATCAATTCGTTGAACACCAGAGCGATGTCGGCGTTGTCGGTGGCCGCAATGCGCACTTGTAAATCCTGAATATCGAGGTCTTCAATCGTTGCGCCAACGGTGAGCGCGGCAATCAGCGAAGTCTGGCCTTGCGCCATCAGGGTGTTGAACATCTCCTGGAGCTGCGGATCCTGGAACACGCCGGTCGCTGCATTGGCTGCTGGGTCGGGCAGGTTGTAGCGCGCCAGCAGCAGGGCCACGGCGTCCATGTGCTGCTGCTCGCTGGCCGCAATATTGTTGAACACCTTCTGTCCCCACTGGGTGTAGAGCAGTTGATAGACGTCCCGCGCGAGTTTTTCCTCTTCGCGCATGAACACGAGTACGCTGGCTTCGGTGGTCGAAAGATCAGACGGGGGGAGGGTGTCGAGTTGCGTGCTGAGCGCGGCGATTGCGGTGGCGGAAGCTGCGTCGCTGCTCGCGGGTGCTGCTGCGACGGCGGTATCCCCGCCGCCGCAGCCACCCAGAGTCAACATCGCAGCGCCGAGGGCGGAGCCCAGAAAGAGTCGGCGTTGCATGGTCTGGCGATCCTTGATTAGTTGGTGACGGCAGCAGGCGCTGTCGGGCTCAGTGCGGGGTCCTGGATGCGCTGCTGGTCGCGCTGCTGCAGCTTCTGGCCCTGCGCGGCGCCTTGTGCCGTGCCGCTGTTTTGGTTCATGTTGCGATGCTGGTACTGGTGTTGCTGCATCTGGCCGGTTCCGGCGCCCGCAGCGGCCCCGGCTCCGGCGCCCATGCCCCCGCCCATGCCGCCACCGCCCATCCCTGCGGCGAAGACGGAACCGGCAGCGCCCATGACCACTGCGGCAGCCAGAATACGAAGTGAAGTGCGTTGTTTCATGATGAACTCCTTGAGGTTGAAAAACGTGAATCAGCGTCGACCACGCCCACTGCCTTGTCCGCCCGCTTGCGCGCCGCCTCCTGCGCCGCCGCCAGCCGCCGCTCCCGCAGCGGCTGGCCTTGCAGGCGAGCCGACGGACAGCCCGGCGGCGGCTGCCGCGCGCTCCATCCGGCGCTCGTATCCTGTGCCGAATGGCGAGTCCTGCGCGCCGCGGCCCTGCCCGCCGCCGTCTTGCAAGCTTTGCATCCCGGCGGCATGGGGTGTTGCCGCGGCAGGCAAGGATTTGCTGACCTGCGCTGCGACGCCCGACTCGGCTTGGCGCGCCTGATCGGCGGCCACCTGCCGTGAGGACTCGAGCAAGGCGCCTGCTCCCAACCGTGGCTGCTGTGCGCAGGCCACGCCCATGCCGGAGAGGCTCAGGCCGAGGCTTGCGTGCAAGGCAACGCGGGTGAGAAGGGCAGGGCGGGCGAACATGGCAGGGCGGACAAGGCAGTGGTCGTGATCGATGCCGTCATGTTTGTCTTCCCAGGTTTCTCCCGGATGTCCCGCAGGCCCTGCAGGGTTGCTTCGGGTGACGCTGTGTTTCAGCACATTTCATGTCGCACGCAGCGCGG
This sequence comes from Thiomonas sp., assembly GCA_028706735.1. Classification (GTDB taxonomy): domain Bacteria; phylum Pseudomonadota; class Gammaproteobacteria; order Burkholderiales; family Burkholderiaceae_C; genus Thiomonas. Next base: position 11,547 of record JAQTVS010000025.1, on the reverse strand, counting down.
GCAGACCGGCCTAGACTTCAGGGCATGACGACTTCCCCTCAAAGTGCACGCATCCTGGTGGTTGATGATGACCCGGAGCTGCGCAACATGCTGCGCGATTACCTCACGGGCAACGGCTATGACGTCGCGCTTGCCGCGCACGGCGACGCCATGCGCCAAAGCGTGGCCGATGCCATGCCGCAGGCGGTCATTCTTGACCTCATGCTGCCGGGCGATGACGGGCTGACCCTGGCGCGGGAGCTGCGCCGCAGCAGCGATGTGCCCATCCTCATGCTGTCTGCGCGCGGTGAAGAGATTGACCGCGTGATCGGCCTGGAAGTCGGGGCTGACGACTATCTGCCCAAACCCTTCAGCCCGCGTGAACTGCTGGCCCGTCTGCGCGCCCTGCTGCGGCGGGTGCAGGCAGGCGCTTCAGGCGAGGGGGCGCAGGCGGCCGCCGAGACCGCGAAGGGCGTGACGCGATTCGGCCCTTTCCTGCTCGACGCGGCGGCATTTCGCCTGCTGCGCGATGGTCAGGACGTGGGGCTGAGCGTGGCCGAATTCACCTTGCTGCAAGCCATGGCGGCACATCCAAACCGTGTGCTCAGCCGCGATTTGCTGATCGACTGGCTCAAGGGCTATGAGCGTGATGCGTTTGATCGCAGCATTGACGTGCGCGTCACGCGTCTGCGCCGCAAGATCGAGCCTGACGCCGCACATCCCGTCTATATCCGCACCATTCGGGGCCATGGCTATCTGTTCAACCCGGCAGGCGCCGACGCTTGAGCCGTTGCCCTGATGCGATGCCGCGCGATGCCCGCCTGATCGACACCTTGTTGCGCACGCACACTCTGCGTCTGCAGACGGTGCGCGCCATGGTGGCGCTGGTGCTGGTGCTGGAACTGGCGTTTGCCGCGGTTGCTCTGTTGTTTGTGCTGCAACCGATGGCCCAACGCTCGGCGCATGATCTTGCCGGGCTCATGGTGCTGTCCGCGCAGACCTGGGCCGAACTGCCGCCGCAGACACGCCCGGCCTTCGAGCGGGAGCTGCAGGTCAATTACCGCCTCAGCCTGCGGCCCGATATGCCGGCGCCTGCGGACACGGGCCTGATCCATGGCTTCTACATCGGCTACATCGAACAGGCGTTGCAGCAGCGCGTGGGCCATCCGCTGTATTTTCAGCGGCAGACCGACGCGCAAGGCCATGTCTGGCTGTGGACCAGCATTCCCGCAGGCGGGCGTGAGATCGGAGTGGGCATTGACAGCAGCCGCATCCAGACGCAACCTGTGCGGGCGCTGGTGATCGGCCTGCTGCTGAGCTTGCCGCTGGCCACCTTCCTTGCGCTGTGGTGGGCGCGACGCATCACCCGGCCGGTGGTGGCGATGGAGCAGGCGGCGGCAAAGCTCGCGCGGGGCGATACGCCGCAACGCTTGCCACAGACCGGGCCGCGAGAACTTGTCAGTCTGGCCGCGCATTTCAATCAAATGACCGGTCGCATCGACGCCTTGCTGCAGGCGCGCACCGCCATGCTCGCCGGAGTGTCGCATGACCTGCGCACGCCGCTGGCGCGTATCCGCCTGGCGCTGGAATTGCAGCGCATGCAGCCCACCGAGGCGCGGCTCGATCAGATCGAGCGCGATGTGCTGGCGATGGATCGCCTGATCGGCGAGGTGCTGCAACTGGCGCGGGGACTGCAGGCCAGCGCGCCGCAACATCTCGCGCTGCTGCCCTGGCTGCTGGAGCGCCAGCAGACGCATGCCGACTGGGTCCGGTCTCAGGGCGCGGTTCTGGAGGTGCAATGCCCGCCGGGTTTGCAGGCGTGGGTTGACGTGCATGCGCTGCAGCGCGTGGTGGACAACCTGCTGGCCAACGCGGTGCGCCATGCACCGGGCCTGATCGTTCTGCAGGCCGCGCCAGCGCAAACGCCGGGCTGGGTGCGCATTGCCCTGCTCGACCGCGGCCCCGGCATACCGCCAAGTCAACTCGACGCGGTGTTCGAGCCTTTCACCCGGCTGGATCAGGCGCGCACCCCCGGGCTGGGCGCGGGCTCAGGGCTTGGGTTGACCATCGCGCGCCAACTGGCGCAGCAACATGGCTGGAGGGTGGGGCTTCAGGCGCGCGAAGGCGGCGGCTTGATGGCCTGGGTGGAGACGCCGCAAATGCACTCAGTCTGAGCGGGTGGAGGACGCATCGCGTTGCGCTGCAGTGCGTTTGCGTTTGCGCGCCCGCCACAGCGTCCAGACGACCAGGGCAATGGCGATGCCGCCGTAAATATAGAGCAAGAGATCGACATGAGCCGCAAACCAGTTGGGTTGCATAGGGGGTTCCATGGGTCAGAGGGCGGGCCGCACCGGCCTTTCACCCTATCATGCCGCAAATGGCGGGAGCTTGGCGACGCTGATGCAGTGCGCGGATTGTCGTGCGCCTGATTGGGTTCACCTCAAAGCGTCGCTGCCCTGTCCGGTTTTCATCCTGTCCGCTTCCAGCCCTTGTCAGCCCATGCCCACGCGCACGATCAATCTGCCGACCTTGCTCACCTGGGCGCGTGTCGCGGCCATTCCCCTGATCGTTGGCGTGTATTTCCTGCCGACTGGTTGGCTGTCCCTGCCGGAGCGCAACATCACCGCCACGGTGCTGTTCATCCTCAGCGCCATCACCGACTGGCTGGACGGTTATCTGGCGCGCAAGTGGAATCAGACCTCCGCGTTCGGCGCCTTTCTCGATCCCGTTGCGGACAAGCTGATGGTCTCCGCCGCCTTGCTCATTTTGCTGCAGCTCGGGCGCGTTGACGCGCTGGTGACCCTCATCATCATTGGCCGCGAGATTGCCATCTCCGCGCTGCGGGAGTGGATGGCGCAGATCGGCCAGTCGCGGCGGGTGGCGGTGAGCTACGTCGGCAAAGTCAAAACCGCCGTGCAAATGGTGGCCATCCCTTTCCTGCTCTATGGCGGCATGTTGTTCGGCGTGGTTGACACGGTGCTGATCGGGCAATGGCTGATCTGGGTGGCCGCGGTGCTCACCCTATGGTCCATGCAGTACTACTTCCGCATCGCTCTGGCTGGATTGAAGCTGACGTGAGTGCGTTGCCCGCCTCTGCCGCACAAGGTCTGCGGCGCGTGATGCCCTGGGTGTTCGTGCTGATCTGGAGCACCGGCTTCATCGTCGCGCGCTATGGCATGCCCTATGCGCCGCCCCTGAAATTCCTCTGCCTGCGCTACTTTTTTTCGCTGCTGGTGCTGTTGCCGCTGGCCTGGTGGCTGCGCACGCAATGGCCGCGCGGCTGGCGTCAATGGATGCATCTGTCGATCGTCGGCGGCTTGCTGCAGGCGGGGTATCTGGGCGGCGTCTGGGCGGCGGTCAAGCACGGCATTCCCGCTGGCACCGTGGCGCTGATCGTCGGCCTGCAACCCTTGCTGACGGCTGTGCTCGTCTCCGCTGCGGGGCAGCGCATCCACAGTCGCCAATGGGTCGGACTGCTGCTCGGTTTTGGCGGTCTGGCGCTGGTGGTTCTGCACAAGCTTGAAGGGGGCGAACTCAGCGCGCACAACCTCTTGCTGGCATTGTTCGCGCTCGGCAGCATCACCGCCGGCACGCTGTGGCAAAAGCGCTTTGTGCAGCCTGCCTCGGTCTGGGGCGCGCTCGCAGTGCAACTGCTCGCCGCCCTGGCCCTGAGCGCGCCCTTTGCGCTGCTGGAGCGGGAGTCTGTCATATGGAACGGCCAACTGATCGGTGCGCTGGCCTGGTCGGTACTGGCGCTGACCGTCGGGGCCGGGGCCTTGCTCTATCTGCTCATTCAGCGCGGCGCCGCGGTTCAGGTCACCAGTCTGATCTACTGGGTGCCGCCCGTCACCGCCCTGATGGGCTGGGCGCTGTTTTCGGAAACCCTGGGTCCCGCCACCTGGCTGGGCATGGGCTTGGTTGCGGCCGGTGTGGTGGCCGTGACCCGCAGCCCTTCGGCGCCGCTGATCCGGTAGGTCAATCCCAATCGTTCACTCAGTCTTTGAGGAGTTCATATGGCCGCGACATCCGTTCAACCGCCGTTGCGCATTGCCGTCATTGCGGGCGATGGCATCGGCCAGGAGGTCATGCCCGAAGGCCTGCGCGCACTTGACGCGGCGGCCCGCCGTTTTGGCATCGGACTGCGGTTCGACCATTTCGATTTTGCCTCTTGCGCCTATTACCAGCGCCACGGGCAGATGTTGCCGGACGACTGGAAGGAGAGAATTGGCCAGCACGACGCCATTTTTTTCGGCGCGGTTGGATGCCCTGATGTGGTGCCCGACCATGTGTCGCTCTGGGGTTCGCTGCTGCAATTCCGCCGCGAATTCGACCAATACGTCAACCTGCGTCCGGCGCGGCTGATGCCCGGCGTGCACGCGCCGCTGGTCAAGCGTGATGGCGCTGCCTACGCGCCCGGCGAGATCGACATGATGATCGTGCGCGAGAACACCGAGGGCGAATACTCCAGCATCGGCGGGCGCATGTATGCGGGCACCGAGCGCGAGGTGGTCATCCAGGAGACGGTGATGAGCCGCATCGGCGTCGATCGCGTGCTGCGCTACGCCTTTGACTTGGCACGCAGCCGTCCGCGCAAAAAACTCACCTCAGCCACCAAGTCCAACGGCATCGCCATCACCATGCCGTATTGGGACGAGCGCGTTCAGGCCATGGCCGCGGAGTACCCCGACGTGCAGCGCGACCAGTTTCACATCGACATTCTCACCGCGCATTTTGTGCAGCGCCCGCATCAGTTCGATGTCGTAGTAGCGAGCAATCTATTCGGCGACATCCTGTCCGATCTGGGCCCGGCCTGCTGCGGCACCATAGGCATCGCGCCATCGGCCAACCTCAACCCGGATCGGCGCTATCCCTCCTTGTTCGAGCCAGTGCACGGTTCGGCTCCGGACATCGCGGGCTTGGGGCTCGCCAATCCCATCGCCCAGATCTGGAGCGGGGCGATGATGCTCGATTTTCTCGGCCATCGCGCCGCGCACGATGCTTTGCTGCGCGCAATCGAAACCGTGCTCGATCCGGCCAGCGGCGCTCCGCGCACGCCTGATCTGGGCGGGCACGCAACCACAGCCGACCTGGGCCGAGCGATCGCAGGCTGCATCTGACCGTTGGTGGCGGAGGCTAGAATGCACGCTCTTTCGAGCAGGTGGCGACGCCCGCTGAACCGCCGCATTGACAGGGGCGATTCGCCCCCGTTCTAATCGCCAGATCGTCGTCGCGCGCCTATGCAGTGCGCAAATTTTGGCGCAGGGCGTTGTCTTGCGCATCTATCCAGACCGAAGAGGGACACAAGTGAACAAGGCAGAACTGATCGAACACATCGCCAATAACGCAGAACTGAACAAGGCCCAGGCTGGCCGTGCGCTCGACGCCTTGGTGGACGCGGTACGTCGCACCCTTAAAAAGGGCGACAGCGTCTCGCTCATCGGTTTTGGCACATTCGCTGTGACCAAGCGGGCCGCACGCACCGGCCGCAACCCGCGGACCGGCGCGCCTATCAAGATCAAGGCCGCCAAAATACCGAAATTCCGCCCCGGCAAGGGGTTGAAAGACGCAATCAAATAAGGGCGCTTTTTCATTGTGGCGGCCAGGGTTCTGCAGCGGCAGGATCCGTGCCGCCACAATGCGTCCAGCGGCAACCGGGTGCTTAGCTCAGCTGGTAGAGCGGCGCCCTTACAAGGCGTAGGTCGGGGGTTCGAACCCCTCAGCACCCACCAAAAAAACACCGGTAATTCAAGCACTTACATAACAAGCCCGACCTGAACAGTCGGGCTTTTTTCGTCCAAAGGGCATCCAATCGGAATGCATTCCCACTGATTTCCCACAAAACACCCTCGACCTTTCCTGCTTTTTCTCCCCTGGGGATGGCGTTTTCCGCTTGGGTTTGCCCGTTTTTTGGGCAATGCGTTTAGGTTCTAGAAAGAAGTGAGAGCGCATTTTTTGCGGGTCACTTTGTGTGTGGAGGCGGTCGTGGACTTGGGCCGGCGGAGGCTGATTACCCCTCGACTTCGGCGACCCCGTGCGGGGGTGAAGGCCGGAGGGGGAAGAGGGGTGGGGGTGACGCCCTCTTCCCCGCCGGGGGCCTACCCCCGCAGGGCGGGGATAGGGTTGGATAGGTTCCGCAAGCGCGCCAGGGCATTCAGTGCGCCAGCCCGTGCAGTCATTTTGATCGGGAGGAAGCGCGACGCATGGACCTGACCGGTCCAACTTGAGGTCAGCGGCTACGCAGTGAATCGCGAAGGTCGTCATCACCTGATCGTGCGACTGCATGGCGACGAGGTCTATCGCGTCACGCGTCCATAGCACATGTGCGCTGGCCCGGTGTAAATTTTCGCAAGGTTGTGGCAGCAGGCCGTGGTCGAATGTTCGGTCTCAGGAATCCGGCGCCGGTGTCTCTTCCCCCAGTTGCGGAGCCGGCACCCAGAAAAAGCCCCATGCATGGGCCAGGGTTCCCAGGCGCTCGCTGGAGGTCCAGCTGACCAGCCAGGGCGAACTCAGCAGCCCGAGCGTGATCGGCGAGAACCACAGGCCGACCACCGGGTCGAACCAGGCCAGCGCGGCGAAGGCCAGGCCGAGCACAAGGTGCTCGCGCAGGCCGGCAAGTGCCGACATCACCGGGATGCGGCGAGCCTCGCGCACCTGCGCCGACCAGCCCGAGGGAATTCCCAGCGCCATCGCCAGCAAGCTCTTGGTCTGGGTCATCATGATCACCGGCGCCATCAGGACCGCCAGGGGAATATCGAGCGCCACGGATCGCAGAATGCGCGTGGCGCCGCCGAAGCTGCGCCTGCGGGCGGCGGACGCCAGCATCCAGATCAGGCCCATCAGCTTGGGGCCGAACAGCAGCAGCAGAGTCAGCCACAGCACCCAGGGCGTCGACATGCCCACCAGCGTGGCCTCGCGGGAGAAGAACACCTGCAATGCGCTGGTCAGCAGCAGCAGCAGCCAGCCCGGCGATGTCAGGTAGGCCGAGGCGCCGAGCAGCAGGTGCAGCCGGCTGGCCCAGTGCAGCCCCGAGGTGCCGAGCAGCCGCAGGTGTTGAAGGTTGCCCTGCATCCAGCGCCCGTCGCGCTTGGCGTAGTCGATGATCGACGGCGGGAATTCCTCGTAGCTGCCGTCGATCATCACCATGTGCACCGCCCAGCCGCGGCGGCGCAGCAGAGCCGACTCGAACATGTCGTGGCTCTGGATATGGCCGCCCAACGGATGCTTGCCCGGCAACTCGGGCAGGCCGCAGCTCTGCGCGAACGCGCGCGTGCGCACGATCGCGTTGTGGCCCCAGAAATTGGCCTCCGAGCCCGACCACCACAGCAGCCCCGCGGTGGCGATGGGGCCGTAGGCTTCGCTGGCGAACTGCATCCAGCGCTGGAACAGGGTGCGCGCGTTGGTGATCATCGGCACCGTCTGCAGCAACCCGATCGACGGCCGTTCCTCCATGATCGACGCCATGCCGACGATGGCGTCGCCGCTCATCAGGCTGTCGGCGTCGAGCACCAGCATGCACTCGTAGGCCGCGCCGAACCGGCGCACCCATTCGGCGATGTTGCCCGGCTTGCGCGCGGTGTTGTGCTCGCGCCGGCGGTAGTACACGGCGATGGGGGCCTCGCGGGCCAACGCGAGCCACGCCGCCTGCTCGCGCGTGCCGTTGCCCTCGCTCGAGTCGCTCAGCACGAAAAAGTCGATCCAGGCGGCTCCGCCCGCGGCGGCGATGGAGCGCGCCATGGTGCGCACGCGGCCGAAGGTGGCGTCGACATCTTCGTTGTAGACAGGCATCAGTACCGCGACGCGATGGCGCAGCGGCTGCGCCGGGCTGGGCACCGGCGTGAAGCCTGGATGATCCCCGCTGATCAGCTTGTAGAAGCCGATCGCGGAGTTCACGAAGCCGAAGGAGATCCACGCGAACAGCGGCACGAACACCACCAGCAGCACGATGTCGAGCGCGTTGACCTGTTCGCGCGCGAGCGCCATGCGCAGTTGCGTGGACGCCGCGAGCGCGAGCACTGCCGTCAGCGCGATGAGCAGCAGGCGCTTGATCAGCAGGCCGTGCGGCTGGGTCTTCACCTCGATCGACCCCGGAGGCGGGCCGTCCAGGCGCTGGATGGGCATGTCCAGCGCGGCTTCGGGAGGCAGCATCGCAGGCGCGGGATGCATCGCGTGATCAGCGGACAGGTCGTTGGCGCGCACGGTGAGTCAGAGGGTGTGAATGAATCCGGCGTGGCCGAGCAGCGCGCCCAAAGGGTTCCAATCAAGGCGCAAAGCACAGCCGTGCCCGTCGGCACGGCGCGCATTTGCAACGCCGATTGGGGCGATTTGGGTGCGATGAGCGGGCATGGCGGATTTGTTCACACCCTCTCAGTCCTCGAGCGTGACCACGACGGTTTCACTGAGCGCCTGCGTCCCGCGGCGCAGGAACACGCGGAACTCCTTTTGCGCCAGCCCCGCCAGGCGCAGGTCCAGCACGACGCGCCAGGAGTTCCTGCGGCCGTACAGCCGATGGGCGCGCAGGCCCATGACCGCGGAAGCCGGCAGGTTGGCCAGCGCCTGCACGCCGCTGGCATCGTCGAGCCCGGCCAGCACATCGCCGCGAAAGTCGAGCACGTACTTGCGCGTGGCCGGATCGGGCGGGGTGTCGGCCGGGCCGGCCGGCCCGATCAACAGATTGCAGCAGTGCGCGTTGGTGTCGGTGCTGGGATCGGCGGACGTCCACGTCAGTTGGTACGCCACGTCGCGGCGCTGCCCGGCGCGCGCCGGTTCGTCGGCAACCCAGAACGCGCCGATATTGTCCACGGTCTCGGAGATCGATGCCATCTCGTAGAGCATCACGCTGCCCGCGCCCCAGTCGCCCCGGGGCTGCACCCACAGCGAAGGCCGCAGGTCGTAGAACAACTCGTCGTCCTCGTAGTTGGTGAAATCGCGATCGCGCTGCATGAGGCCGAAGCCGCTCGGGTGGTCGGCGCGGAAGGCGTTCATGCGCGCCTTCGACGGGTTGTGCAGCGGGCGCCAGATGCGCTCGCCGGATCCGGTGCGGATGGCCAAGCCACCCGAGTCATGCACCTGCGGGCGCCAGTCGCCGATGGGATGGGCGTGCGGCATGCCGTCGGCGCGCGTCTGGTCGTAAAGGAACATGCTGGTCTGCGGGGCGATGCCCAGGCGCTGCACGTCGCGTCGCAGGAACAGTGCGCAGCGCACGTCCTGCACCACGTCCACCCCCTCGTGACGCCAGGTGTCGATGGCGTACGCCCCGGCCAGCGACGGGCCGTCGAGCAGGGCATGGGTGATCACGTGATCGTCCGACGGCTGCTCGATCCAGAAATCGGTGAAGGCCGGGAACTCCTCCGGCCCCGGCAGGCCGGTGTCCACCGAGATTCCACGTGCCGAGAGGCCGTAGCGGTTGGATGTCCCCGAGCAGCGAAAGTACGAGGCCGCGAGAAAGGCCATCCAATCGGTGCGCGCGTCGGGCGCCAGCACGCGCCAGCCGGCGGGATCGGCGTTCTGTCCGCCGCCGAACAGCCCATGCGTGTCGATCAGTTTCCTGGCCACGCCGTGGTCGACGATATGGACCGACACCGCCAGCGGCGCCACGCCGCGGCGCGTCGGGAAAAGGCGCACCGTGCCCGTCACGGCCTCGGCGGCGCCGTAGGTCAGGTGCGCGAAGGCGTCCCAGTCCGATACCGCGTGCGCCGACGGGCGGGGCGCCGCGTACTGCCGGGCCGCGAGTCGGCGCGCGCGCTCGACCAGCAGATCCCAGGAGAACGGGCGCGGCGGCCCCCAGCGGCCGCCGCCTGCGGCGAAGGCCACGCTAGGTTGCAGCAGTCCGGCGGCCAGCGATGCAAGCGCGCCGCCGACCTGGCGGCGGGTGAACTTGGGAGCGGAGGTGGTCATGGTGTCGTGAAGGTCAATGGCTGGCGCAGTGGCAGCGTCAGGGGCCGGAGGACCGGGGTTTCGAGGCTGACGCGTCCGGCGCCTCGCGCCAGCCGATGATCGCCAGTTGTCCCGGACGCACCGGTCCGCCGAGGATCTGTGTGCGCTGGCCGTCGCTGGGGCCGGCGATGATGTCCACGCTGCGCGCCGTGCCGTCGCGATCGAGCAGGCAGAGGCTGCTGCGTTCGAGTTCGGGTTGCGTCGAGCAATGGGGGGCGAAGGCCAGCGCCGCGTTCGGCGCCAGCAACACATGGTGGCGAACCGGCAGGGTCATTTTGAGCGTGGCCGCGGCGGCCGGCGGGATGCGCGGGTCGGGCGCCAGCGCGAACACGGCCTGGCGCACACCCGCCGGGTCGGTGCCGGTGCGCAGCAACGTGGCATCGCGCTCCGCGCCGTCGATCCCGGCGATGACCACGCGTGCCGGCTGGCCCGCGGGCAGCGGTCCGATGCCAGGGGGCAGCGGCACGACCACGCGCGCGGGGGCGCCCAGCGGCGCCATCTCAAGCAGAGGCTGCCCGGCCTGGACGCGGCTTCCCGGCGCCACCAGCCACTGGACCACCACGCCGTCGATGGGGGCGCGCGGCAGCGCGGCCTGCAGATCGGCCATGTCGTCTTCGAGGCGGCGCTGGGCCGCGTCGAGCAGCGCACGATCCCGCCGCACCGCGAGCGCCGCGCTGCGCGCCGCGGCGCGCGCGGCGTCCATCTCGTCCAGCGAGGGCACGCGGTGGTTCGACTCGCGCCACACCTTGTCGTACCGTGCGAGCCGGGCGCTGGCCAGCCTGGAATCCACGAAGGCGCGCGCGAGCTGGTCGTGCGCGGCGGCCAGCGTCAGGCGGTCGGCGCCCATGGCCTGGGCAAAGGCGCTGGTATCCACCACGGCCAGCGCCTGGCCGGACGCCACCGTGGCGCCCAGGGCCATCGGTAGCGCGGTGATCATGGCGTCTCGCGGCGCGCGCACCGTGATCTCGCCGACCAAGTGGGCCTGGCCTTTGATGGTCAGTTGCGGACGCAGGTCGGCGCGAATGATCGGCGCCATGTAGTACGGCGTCGTGTTGCCCTCGAGAAAACGCAGCAGCAGCCTGCCCGCTACGCCCAGCGCCAGCAGCAGCAGCGCTATGCTGATCCAGCGCCGCGCGCGGCTGCGCGGGCGCGCGTCGAGCAGCGCATCGACCTGCGAGGCGTCGTCCGGCTCAGCCACGGCAGTCTCCGGCTGCCATCGGCGATTCGCCGGCCGGGTGGCGCGCCGGTTCGCGCAGCCTGGCCTGGTTCCTGCGCAGACCGGCGTCGGTCCACAGATCGATCGCCGTGCGCGCGCGGCGCGCCCGGGTGGCGATGCGCGCCTCGCGCACCGCCAGCACCGCGGTTTGCGCCACGTACAGGGTGGCGAAATCGCCGGTCCCCAGGTGATAGGCCGCGCGCGCGTCGTCCGCGGTGCGCTCGGCGTCGCGCTCGAGCTTGGGCAGCGCGGCCTCGCGCGCCCGCACGTCGGCCAGCGCGTCGCGCTGGCTTGCCGCTTGCGCGTCGTCGCATGCCGCCGCGGCCGCGCCGTCGGCGTCGAGCCATGGCACCTGCGCGCCGTCGGCGACCCACAATCCCAGTTGCCATGGCGCAACCGCCGTACGCCGCGCCAGCGTC